>NZ_LR134167.1:0-300000 GCF_900635775.1 Avibacterium volantium
ATGAAAACCACGCTCGCATCACTTTGGCAGGATTGCCTTTCACAACTGCAAGATCAAGTTTCACCAACGGATTTCAGCACTTGGTTACGCCCATTGCAAGCTGATATTGTGGGTGAAAACAATATGGTGTTATATGCCTCCAACGTTTTTGTTAAAAACTGGGTGGAAACCCATTATCTTGAATTAATCAGCCGTTTAGCCCAACAATTTTCTGGCAATGCGGATTTTAGTGTGAAAGTGCAAGAAGGTTCAAAACCTGCGATGCGTAAAACCACACCGCCACCTGCTGCCGTTCAACATAATGCACCGGCGCAGCCAAGCGAGCAAAAAACCAGCTATCGTTCTAACTTAAATACCAAGCACATTTTTGAAAACTTTGTGGAAGGGAAATCCAACCAACTGGCCCGAGCCGTGGCGCAAAAAGTGGCGATTAACCCTGGGGAGCAAAGCGCCAATCCGCTATTTCTTTACGGTGGCACAGGGCTTGGTAAAACCCACTTGTTACACGCTGTGGGCAATGGGATTTTAACTACCAAGCCTGAAGCACGCGTGATCTATATTCACGCCGAACGCTTTATGCAAGAGTATGTCCGTGCCTTGCAAGAAGACAAAATGGAAAACTTCAAAAAATTCTACCGCACTTTAGATGCCTTGCTGATTGATGATATTCAATTCTTCGCCGGCAAAGATGGCACGCAAGAAGAATTTTTCCATATTTTCAATTCCTTATTTGAAAGCAGTCGGCAAATTATCTTAACCTCAGACCGCTATCCAAAAGAGATTGAAAAGATCGAAGATCGTTTAAAATCCCGCTTTGGCTGGGGATTGAGTGTTGCCATTGAGCCGCCAGAGCTTGAAACTCGTGTCGCCATTTTATTGAAGAAAGCGGAAGAAAAAAATATGCGCTTACCAGAAGAAGTGGCGCTGTTTATCGGTGAGAAATTACGCACCAACGTGCGTGAGTTAGAAGGCGCGCTCAACCGTGTACACGCTAATGCAGAATTTACCGGCAAGCCGATTACTATTGACTTTGTACGCGAAACCCTCAAAGATATGCTGGCGTTGCAAGAAAAATTAGTAACGGTGGAAAATATTCAAAAAGTGGTGGCAGAATATTACCGCATCAAAGTAGCGGATCTTAAATCAAAAAGCCGCGCCCGATCAGTGGCTCGCCCACGCCAAATTGCAATGGCACTGTCGCGTGAACTCACCAACCGTAGTTTCCCTGAAATTGGCAGCAGCTTTGGTGATCGCGATCATACAACCGTGTTGCACGCTTGTCGTAGTGTGGATAAACTCAAACAACAAGACCCAAGCATTCAAGAAGATTGGTCTAATTTAATCCGAACCTTATCAGTTTAAGGACGCAACTATGCAATTTACTGTATCAAGAGAAAATCTGTTAAAACCCTTACAACAAGTGTGTGGCGTGTTGAGCAGTCGCCCTAATATCCCTGTGTTAAACAATGTGTTACTACACATTGAAGGACAATCTTTAACCATTACAGGAACTGATTTAGAAGTAGAACTTTCCACTCAAGCACAACTAAACAGCGCAGAGCAAAATGGTAATTTCACAATCCCTGCCAAAAAATTTCTTGATATTTGTCGCAGTTTTCCTGATGGTTCAGACATTACCGTAAATTTTGAAGAAGATCGTGCTTTGGTGCTTTGTGGACGCAGTAAATTTAACCTTGCCACCTTGCCTGCGGACGAATATCCAAACTTGGCGGATTGGCAAGCAGAAGTGGATTTTACTACCACACAAGCCACCTTACGCCGCTTAATTGATGCCACGCAATTTTCTATGGCAAATCAAGATGCACGTTATTTCTTAAATGGAATGAAATTTGAAACAGAAGGCAATTTGCTCCGTACTGTAGCAACGGACGGACATCGCCTTGCCGTTTGCACCATTCCGTTAGAGCAAGATCTACAACTTCATTCTGTCATTGTGCCACGCAAAGGTGTTTTAGAACTTGCCCGCTTATTAGAAAGCAATGATCAACCCGCTCGCGTGCAGATCGGCACAAATAATTTACGTATTGATTTAGGACACATTATTTTCACCTCGAAACTCATTGATGGACGCTTCCCTGATTATCGCCGAGTGTTGCCACGCAACGCCCAACGTATTATGACAGGTGAATGGGAAAGCCTAAAACAAGCCTTTGCCCGTGCGGCTATTTTGTCCAACGACAAAGTTCGC
Organism: Avibacterium volantium; assembly: GCF_900635775.1. Lineage (NCBI taxonomy): Bacteria > Pseudomonadati > Pseudomonadota > Gammaproteobacteria > Pasteurellales > Pasteurellaceae > Avibacterium > Avibacterium volantium. The sequence continues at coordinate 2,210 of NZ_LR134167.1, forward strand.
ACCGTGCGTTTACAGCTTGCTGAAAACCAGCTCACGATCACCGCCACCAATACTGAGCAAGAGCAAGCGGAAGAAATCATTGACATCAATTACAGTGGTGAAGAAATGGAAGTCGGCTTTAACGTGAGCTATTTGCTCGATGTCCTCAATGCACTCAAATGTAAGCAAGTGCGTATGCGTTTAACAGACGCCTCATCAAGCTGTTTAATTGAAGATGTGGACGATAACAGCGCAGAATATGTGATTATGCCAATGCGTTTATAATTTATGGCAATTTCACGCTTAACTGTTGAAAACTTTCGCAATTTAACCGCCGTGGATCTGGAATTTGACCACGGCTTTAACTTTTTAGTGGGCAATAATGGCAGTGGCAAAACCAGCTTGCTTGAAGCCATTTTCTATCTTGCTCACGGTCGCTCTTTTAAAAGTGCGGTGGCAAATCGCATCATTTCTTATGAACAGCCCCACTTCACCCTGTATGGTAAAATTCAAGAGCAACAGCATCAATGGTCAGTGGGTTTGCAAAAACATCGTCAAGGTAACACACAGGTTAAAATTAACGGTGAAGAAGCGAAAAAAATCGCTGATCTTGCCCATTTATTGCCAATGCAAATGATCACCCCAGAAGGACTCACCTTGCTTAACGGCGGGCCAAGCTACCGCCGTGCTTTTCTAGATTGGGGATTGTTTCACCATCACAGCCAATTTCACCCTGTATGGAGTCAGCTTAACCGCTTGTTAAAGCAACGCAACGCTGCATTGCAACAAGCCTTTCGCTACGAACATATTCATATTTGGGATAAAGAGCTGGTCAATCTCGCCAATCAAGTGAGCCAATGGCGTGCTGATTATGCCGAAGCCTTACGCCCCGAAATTGAACGCACTTGCCAACTGTTTCTGCCTGAATTAGAAATCAGCGTGAGCTTCCACCAAGGCTGGGACAAAAATAGCGATTACGCCGAATTGTTACGCCAAAATTTTGAGCGTGATCGCGCCATTGGCTACACCGTATCTGGCCCGCAAAAAGCCGATTTTCGCTTTAAAGCCAACGGTTTACCCGTAGAAGATGTGCTTTCGCGCGGACAACTAAAACTGCTAATGTGTGCCTTACGTTTGGCACAAGGAGAACACTTAACCCAACAAAAAGACCGCCATTGCATTTTCTTAATTGACGATTTCGCGTCTGAATTAGATAAAACCAAACGCGCCTTACTTGCTGAACGCTTACAACAAAGCGGCTCGCAAGTATTTGTAAGCGCAATCACTCACAACCAACTCAAAGAAATGCAACCAGAAAAACACCGCACTTTTAGCGTGAATAACGGCAAACTCAGCGAAAGCTAGTTTTGTTCTCATCGTTTCCTCTATCCAATAAAAAATTTATAAAAAACCACCGCACTTTATATTAGATAACTTTTTCTACTTATTTCCGTGAAATAAACAGATATATTCCTTGAAATATCAACAAAAATACGTATTATCTGCTTTCCTTTGTACAGCCCTTATATCAGTAAGCGGCTGTTCGCAGGTGCATTAAATTTTTCCATTAATTTGGGTTCCCTCACCCCAATGTTTTCAACAAAAAGGTATAAAAGATGAAAGTAACTTCTCCGATCTTTAATCATCAACAAAAACACAAGGCATTAATTCTTTTAAGTTTTTTCCACATTTTTATTATTGCCGCCAGTAACTATTTAGTCCAAATTCCCTTTGAAATCCGATTGCCGCTCCATCTGTTCGGGCTAGAAGATTTCTCATTCCACAGCACTTGGGGAACGCTCACTTTCCCATTTATTTTTCTTGCTACAGATTTAACCGTGCGAATTTTTGGTGCGAAAGAAGCAAGATGGATTATCTTCGTTGTGATGTTCCCTGCGTTGATTATCAGTTATGCGATTTCCACACTTTTTTTAGATACGCAATATCAAGGCATTGAAGCCTTATTTGACTTCAACTTATTTGTCTTCCGCATTGCGATTGCCAGTTTTGTTGCCTATGTTTTTGGGCAACTGTTAGATGTATTAGTCTTTAACCGCTTACGCCAACTCAAAACTTGGTGGATTGCGCCGAGTAGCTCAATGATTTTTGGCTCAATGGCAGATACCTTCTTATTCTTCTCCGTTGCATTTTATGCAAGCAGCGATCCTTTTATGGCAGAACATTGGTTTGAACTTGGCTTTGTGGATTACCTTTTCAAACTTTTTGTTGGCATCGTGCTGTTCGTTCCTGCCTATGGCGTAGCGCTGAATGTTATTTTGCGTAAACTTCAGCAACTCACAAAGCAATAAAAGGATTTATTCATCAACACATAATAAGGAAACACAATGAATATACGACAGATCATCGACCAACAGCCAATGAGCCCTTACCAATGGGCGGTTGTCGTTATGGCAACCATAATGAACCTGTTAGACGGTTTTGATGTACTTGCACTCGCCTTTACTGCCACAGGTATCCGTAACGAATTTGGTTTAAGTGGCGCGGAGTTAGGCTCGTTGCTTAGTGCGGGATTATTCGGAATGACCGCCGGTTCACTCTTTCTTGCGCCTCTTGCAGACAAAATTGGGCGTCGTCCATTATTATTAATCAGCGTATCGCTTTCTGCTGCGGGAATGTTAGGTTCATTTTTCGCCGCAGACTCCTATTCTCTCGGCATTTGGCGTGTTGTAACTGGTTTAGGCGTTGGCGGTATTTTAGTTGGTACAAATGTGCTAACCAGTGAATATTCCTCAAAAAAATGGCGTAGCCTTGCTATCAGTATTTATGCCGCAGGATTTGGTATTGGCGCGATTTTAGGGGGGCTTTTTGCTGTTGCCTTACAAGCTGAATATGGTTGGCGCTCAGTTTTCCTTGCAGGCGCAATTTTAACGGGATTATGCTTAATTTGCTTAGTATTATGGCTACCTGAATCCATTGATTATTTAATCAATAAACAACCAAAGAATGCTCAAGCTCGATTAAACAACATTCTGCAAAAAATCGGCATTTCCTCATTTTCTTTGCCAGAAATCAAGCAACACAAAGCGAAAGCCGCCCCTATTACCCAACTATTTAATCAACAATATCGTCGCTCGACTTTAGCCATTTGGTTGGCCTTCTTTGCGATAATGTTTAGTTTCTATTTCATTAGCTCTTGGACGCCAGCCTTATTAAAAGAAGCTGGAATGACCACAGAACAAAGTGTCACCATTGGTATGATGATTTCTTTAGGGGGCACTTGTGGGGCATTGTTCTATGGTTTATTAGCAAGCTACTGGTCTGCGCGTAACGTCTTAATTTTATTTACGATCATTGCAGCAATTTCCGTCATTGCTTTTATTCTTTCTTCGACTGTTTTATGGCTTGCAATGGTACTAGGTGTCATCGTAGGCGCATTAATTAACGGCTGTATCAGTGGACTTTACACCCTAAACCCAAGCATCTACGCTAGTGATATACGAGGCACAGGAGTTGGCTGGTCAATCGGCATTGGACGCATCGGCGCAATCCTCGCCCCAATGATCGCAGGCGTTTTATTAGACAAAGGGTGGGAAAAACAGAACCTTTATATTGGCGCCGCATTTGTGCTATTAATCGCTACCTTTGCTTTAATATTGTTGAAGAGAAATAGTACGATAAGGGAGTTATAGTAAAAATAAAAGCTGATAGCCATAGACTATCAGCTTTTTTATAAACGAAAGTGCGGTGGTTTTTAGCAATGTTTTTCTTTGCGGATATGTTCTAGTAACGCATCGCAACATTGATCCAATAATTCATAGGTTTGCGTGAAGTTTTTGGTGTACCAAGGATCGGGGATATGATCGATGCCAAGGTTTGGACAAAGTTGAGTGATTTGAAATAATTTTTCAGGGTGATGCCCAAATAATTTTTCCAAATCCGCTAAATTTTGGTTGTCCATTGCAATCAGATAATCAAAATCTTGCCAATCTTTTGACCGCACTTTTCGGCTAGTAAAGCCTTTATTATCAATATGATGCAATTCAAGGGTTTCTGCTGTGCCACAGTGCATATCTTCGCCATCGTGCCAGCCTGATGTCCCCGCACTGTCGCAGAGGATTTTATCGGCTAGCCCTGCTTGTTTCACTTTCTCGCGGAAAAGATATTCTGCCATTGGGGAACGGCAGATGTTCCCCAAGCAGACAAAAAGCACCTTCACTGTCATTAGCACGTTCCCCATAAATCATATTCATCGGCTTGCGTAATGGTAACGTTAATCACCTGTCCCACACTCACCGCTTGGTTTGACAGGTTATCCACATAAACCACGCCATCAATTTCTGGTGCGTCTGCCATTGAGCGTCCGATAATGCCCTCTTCGTCAATTTCGTCCACAATCACTGGCAGCGTTTTGCCAATTTTTTGTTGTAAACGCTGTGCGGAAATGGCTTGTTGCACTTGCATAAAGCGGTGGAAGCGTTCTTCTTTTACCTCTTCTGGCACTTGATCTGGCATATCTGTAGCGATCGCACCTTCTACCGGGCTAAATTTAAAACAGCCAACACGATCTAATTGTGCTTCTTGCAAGAAATCTAAAAGCTGTTGGAAATCCTCTTCCGTTTCCCCTGGGAAGCCCACAATAAAGGTAGAACGCAAGGTTAATTCAGGGCAAATTTCACGCCATTTTTTAATTCGTTCAAGGGTGCGATCGATTGAACCGGGGCGTTTCATCGCTTTCAAAATTTTCGGGCTAGCGTGCTGTAATGGAATATCTAAATAAGGCAAGATTTTGCCCTCTGCCATTAGTGGAATTAAATTATCCACGTGCGGATAAGGATACACATAATGCAAACGCACCCAAATGCCTAAGGTTGCCAACTGTTCGCACAGGCTGATGAGATTGTTTTTAATCGGCTTGCCGTTCCAGAAAACCGTTTTGTTTTGATTTTCTTTGCTTTGATCTAAAGAATAAGCAGAGGTATCTTGCGACACGATAAGCAACTCTTTCACACCCGCATCGGCAAGGCGTTTGGCTTCATCTAACACTTGCGTAATTGGGCGGCTATCTAAATCCCCACGCATTGAAGGAATAATGCAGAACGTACAACGGTGATCGCAGCCTTCAGAAATTTTCAAATAAGCATAATGTTTTGGCGTGAGCTTCACCCCTTGCGCTGGCACAAGGCTGATATAAGGATTATGGGCAGGCTTTGGCACATATTTATGCACTTGCCCCATCACCGCTTCATAGCTGTGCGGGCCTGTTACCTCCAACACTTTTGGGTGAACTTCACGAATGCGATCTTCTTTCGCTCCCAAACAGCCCGTTACAATCACCTTGCCGTTTTCTTCCAATGCTTCGCCGATCGCTTCTAGCGACTCTTGCACTGCGCTGTCAATAAATCCGCAGGTATTAACGATCACTAAATCGGCATTTTCATAACTCGGAATAATGTTATATCCGTCAGAACGCAACTCCGTTAAAATACGCTCTGAATCCACTAAATTCTTAGGGCAACCTAAGCTAATAAAACCAATATTTGGCGCTGAACTCATACAATAATCTCAATAATCACTCAAAACGGTGCATTGTACAAAATTCGTATGCAAAAGGCGATAAGTGCGGGGGAAATTTCGCGGAAAAAAGCACCGCACTTTATAACGAGAAAGCTCGTTAGGTTTTCAACAACAACGCTAAAACAAACAAGTGCGGTGCAAATTTGTTGAATTTTTTCACCGCACTTTTATTTGTTATGCCTTTTGAGTTAGAGCATAAATAATGCTAAGAATAACACCGCAAGCACCATTCCTAAGCCAGTACGTTTGACAATTTCCACTGGGCTAACCATTGCTAGGCCCGCGCATACAATGGTTACGCCAGCAATAGGGGAAGCGGTGCGTCCGATAGCCCCTGCGATAGCCGCTGCCATACCAAGATTTAAGTGGGTATAGCCTAATTCGACCGCGTGTGGCGTTACCGCTGTGTTGAAAGCAATGGCTGCCGCATCGCCAGAACCGGTGAGCAAGCCCATTAAGAATGGCCCAATGGTTGCGCCCCAGCGTACGAATTCATTGGAATGTTTAAGGAACTCAATCGCACTGTCAATGGCACCGGTGGATTTTAATCCTGCCACAAAAACGCTGGCGGAAATAATGATACCTAGCACGTTTGCATAAGCGCTACCCATTCCGTTAAAGAATTCTTCGGTAATTTTCGCTGGGGAAACTCGGGTGACGATAATGGCGTAAATTGCACCAATTAACATTGCTTGTGGCACGCCCATTTTTGTCCACGCCAGCGCAGGAATTTCTTGTAAAGATGTACCGCCGATCACCAAAATCACCAACGGTAATAAAGGTGCAATGGCAAAAAGTAGGTTCGATTTTTGGAAAGATTGTTCCGCTTCTTTCGCTTCAGCTAAATAGGCTTGACGGTGTTCTTCGCCGTAATCTTTCAACATTAATGCAACCAAGGTTAGTGAAACCGCCGCAATCGCTCCTGCGATCATTGTGTAAGGCGCGTGAGATAAGTTCACTTGCGTGATGGTTAAGTTGGACATTTCCGCGATCATTGCAGAATGAGAAGACCCCGGACTCATCATTGAACCGAACGTCCCTGCCAAAATTGCGGCCCCCGCAGTGGCTGGGCGTACGCCAGCACTTTTTAACACGGGGATTAAGGTTGCGCCAACCGCAGCGGCACAGCCTGCCGCAGAAGGAATGGCGATATTAATAAAGAAGGTGATCACCGTGGCAAAAGGGATTAAGAAAAATCTGAGTCCTGAAAGCGGTTTCGTCATTAAATGTACCAGATGGGTGTCGCATTTTGTGTATTTCATTACATAAGCAAAACCCATACTAGAACAGATCGCCATAATCAAGCCGCCGCTGGTCATTGATTTTGCAAAAGCGTCCAGCGCGCCCATTGGGTTTAGGGTGAGCAAGGACATCATCAACCCTAAGCCAATTAATACGGTACGCGTTTCATATTTTTTTACCAGTAAATAAACCGCAGCGATAACGCCCAAAATCGCTACAAAAGATTTAAGTTCAAGCATTTTTCTTCTCCTTAGTAATCAAAGGTAACACCGCTTTCATAGCGTTCGCATTGGCCATTTTTACTGAATTTTAGTACCGCACTTTGCTGTGCTTCGCTAATATCCAGTACTTTGGATTGATTGCCTTGAATCTGTAATGCCGTGCCTTCAGGCAAGGCGTAAACGTGCGATTCAGGATTGACAATCAAAAATTCCGCTAAGCGCTCTTCACGGCTTTCACCGTTATGCCCTGCAATTTTGCCGGAAATAAAGTGTGGATTAAGTTGATGTGGGAAAAGATTTAAAGCATCAAAAGAAGGCGGATAAAGAATTGGCATATCATTGGTGGTCATAATGGTTTTACCTGCCACATTTGCCCCTGCGCTCCAGCCAAAATAAGGCGTGCCTTGTTGCACTTTTTGGCGAATGGCGTCTAATAAATGGTGTTCATACAATCCATTGATTAGGCAGAATGTGTTACCACCGCCAATGGCGATCACATCAGCTTGCTCAATAATATCTAAATGACGCTTGCCACGATGGACAGAAACCACGTCCATTTCTAGCTCTGCCAAGGCTTGTTGCACCAGCGTTTCATACTCATCATAACTACGGCTCACGCCTGCATAAGGCACAAATCCAATGGTTTTTCCTTTGTATGTAGAAAGAAAGCTTTTCAGCCACGGCATACAATGCACGAGATAACCCGTGTTTTGGTATTTAGAACCGCTCATTAAAAGCATATTTTTCATTCTTGCCTCCTTGTGAATGCGAAAGAATAACCTGTTAGGGTTAAGTAATTACAAGGAACATTATGCGTAGGAATGACAAAAAAGGCACAAGATTTACAATAAAAAGGTGAATTTCTTGATGTGTATCACAAAAAAATCCACACCCATTTAATCTTCGACTAAATGCGGTGTGGATTGAAGTGCGGTCGTTTTTTGACGAGAATTTAATTAGTGTTTACAACCACCGTTTCCGCAGCAACCTTCGCCATCGTGATGGTGGTGATCGTGGTCGTGATGATGGTGATGATGACCGCCACAACCACAGCCGTGTCCTTCTTCATCGCTATCACCGTGTCCGCCACAGCAACCGCCCTCTTGGTGGATATGACCGTGTGCGATTTCCTCTAAAGTTGCTTCGCGGGTTGCCACCACTTCCACATCGAAAAGTAATTCTTGACCTGCAAGCATATGGTTGCCGTCCACTACCACATCATTTTCACCCACTTCCGTGATCACCACAGGTAATGGGCCAACATCCGTATCTGCAATAAAACGCATTCCAGCTACCAGCTCATCAACGCCAACAAATACATCTTTTGGCACACGTTGCACTAAATTTTCATTGTATTCGCCATAACCTTCTTCTGGTTTTACACGAACTTCAAATTTATCGCCAACGGATTTTCCCTCTAAGGCTTTTTCTAAGCCAATCACTAAATTATTATGCCCTTGTAAATATTCTAAAGGCTGATTTACTGGAGCTTCATCAACTAATACACCGTCTTCGGTGCGAACTTGGTAAGCAATGCTCACCACAACATTTTTTGCAACTTTCATTTATAACCTCGTTGGCTTGTTAAAATTGCCCCATTGTATAGGAAATGGGGCAGGCTGTCATTATTCCTGAACAAGCTGAATTTTCGCCTCAATGCTTGCTCTTACGTTAGCTTTGCCATTGCCTAATTGCACCTCATCGTTCGACATTGAACTTGCCATTTTAGCCATTGCATAAGGGCGAGCCACAAAGCGTCCACTTTCCATTGGCGTTCGGATATTCAATTCCACAATTTTATAGCCTTTCGCCCCAAGTGATTGTTGAATTAATGTGGCTTTGCGGTTTAATTGTGTCAGCGCTTGTTGCATCATTTCATCTTCAATGCGATTAATTGCATCAGAAGACACTTGAGAGTTCACATATTCAATCGCTAAAAGACCATTCAGCTCACTGATGGCTTTTGATAACGCCTCATTATTTTTACTTTGCAGCATTAACTGCCCACGAGCGATCCAACCATTTTGTTTTCCCTCACCATTATAACGCACGCGTGTGCTGCGGGAATTATCACGCAATTCCACGTCAGGATAGGCTTTTAAAATCTCAAAAGCACGATTTATTTTGCCGTTAATTTCCTTATTGGCTAACGCAAGATCGTTATTTTCTGCTTGGATAAATAATGTTGCTTGCAGTAGATCGTGGGCAATTTCTTTTTCAACCTCCACGTCAAAATTAATCACATTATTGTTGCTCACCGGGGTTGCCAAGGCAGAAAGTGGTAATGCCATTAAGGCAAAAGTCAGTTGTTTTAAGCGCATAAAAATCCTTATAAATTAATTGATTTGTTGCTATATCGACAGGTAAAAAGACGAATAGTTCCGAAAATAAAAAATCCATAAAAAAGCACCGCACTAATATTTTGGCGAAAATAAAGTGCGGTGGAATTTTTACAAATTTTGCTGAGTTTTATTCTTCGTCATCAAAAAACTCGCCGTCTTCTCCATATTCATCTTCTTGTGCATTAGGATCTTCAAAATAGGTTCCCCAGCCGTCATAAATGCCGTTAAATTTAGCAATCAATGGGAATAATTCTTTTTGTTGAGCATCAATTAATTCTGCCTTTAATTCAATTTCGCTAATGGCATCAAAAGAAAATAAGGTTTTGCCAGCTTCATCTTGCCATTCTTCTGCATCAGACACTTCATAACCTGCCTTAAACACATCAACGGCAATTTTTTCCAATTTATCAAAATCATAATGCGAAATATGATGCTCAATAATATAAAGCGCAGCAGGATCACTGCCATCATTAAGCAGGTCACGAATAATTTCACGCGTTGTGGCTTGAGATTCTTCTACTGTTGGAATAGCGTCCATTGTTGTTCTCCTTTTAGAAATAAGTGAATATTGGGCATTATTTTACTACGTTATTCAAATTTAGGATAAAAAAAATCTTCCTGCTTATGAGGAAGATTTTTTTCTAATCAGTGAATTATTTTTTTAATAAATCACGGATTTCAGTTAATAATTTTTCTTCATTTGAAGGTTCAGCAGGTGCTGCTTCTGGCTCTTCTGCTGGTTTCTTCATTTTGTTCATACCTTTAACGACTAAGAAAATTGCGAACGCAATGATCACGAAGTCAACGATATTTTGTACGAATACACCGTAGTTTAAAGTTACTGCTGGCACATCACCTACCGCATCTTTCAATACAACATGTAAATCTTTGAAATCTACGCCGCCTGTGAGTAAACCTAAAACAGGCATAATCACATCAGCAACAAATGAACTTACGATTTTACCAAATGCACCGCCGATAACCACACCGACAGCCATATCCACGACATTACCGCGCATTGCAAATTCGCGGAACTCTTTCATAAAACTCATAAAATACTCCTAAATAAAAGGCTGAAAGGATTAATCAGCAGCGGCTATTATATGTACTAAAAAGGATAAGTACAGCATTTTTTTTCATTTTTAGATAAAAAATGCACTCGGCTGGAATAATTTTTCTACATCTGGAATATATTTTTTATCACTCACATACACCACAATGCGATCATCTTCTTCAATCACTAAACTTTTTCGTGCAATCATCACATCATCGCCACGCAACACTGCGCCAATAATTGCCCCCGCAGGTAACTTGATGTCAGATACTTGTCGCCCAATCACATTAGAAGATTCCGCTTCACCGTGTACCACAATTTCTAAGGCTTCGGCGATACCGTGACGTAATGACACCACACTGCCCACATCGCCTTTACGAATATGCCCAAGCAAGGCAGAAATGGTCGCCTGCTGTGGCGAAACCACAATATCCAGCGTTCCCCCTTGCAATAAATTGATATATGCCATTCGTTGGATCAGCACCATCGCCTTTTTCGCCCCTAAGCGTTTAGCGAGCAAGGCAGACATAATGTTCGCTTCATCATCACTGGTAAGCGAAAGAAAAACATCAATATTTTCAATATGTTCTTCAAATAACAAGGATTGATCAGAAGCATCACCGCAAAAAACTAACGTCTTTGATAAACGCTCTGCCAACGCAGTGGCACGTTCAGGATTACGTTCAATCAATTTTACTGAACATTGCTCTTCCAAACGTTTTGCCACGCCGCTACCAATATTTCCACCACCAATAATCATTATGCGTTTATAAGGTTTTTCCAAGCGCTGTAATTCGCTCATAATGGCTTTAATATGAATCGTATCGCAAATGAACGTTACTTCATCGCCTGCCTCAATAATGGTTGAACCTTGCGGACGAATCACCTTATCCTGACGCAAAATCGACACCACACGGCAATCAATATGGGGCAGATGCTCTTTAAGCGCCGATAACGCATAGCCCACCAAAGGGCCGCCATAATAAGCTTTTACCACTACAATACTAATTCGCCCATTGGCAAAATGCGAAACCTGCAACGCCCCAGGGTAATCGATCAAGCGAACAATTTCATCGGTAACCAATTTTTCTGGCGAAATAATATGATCAATGGGGATCACATCAGGCTGAAAAAGTTTATTTTTCTCACGCAAATAATCCGCACTACGAATACGCGCGATTTTAGTTGGCGTGTTAAATAAGGTATAAGCCACTTGGCAGGCGATCATATTGGTTTCGTCTGAATTGGTTACCGCCACCACTAAATCCGCATCCGCCGCACCAGCCTCACGCAACACTTTCGGTGAAGATGCCACGCCATTCACCACCCGCAAATCGTGCTTATCTTGCAAAGCCAGCAAACGATCCGCTTGGTTATCCACAAGGGTGATGTCGTTATCCTCACTCACTAAATTTTCCGCAAGGGTTGTGCCAACTTGGCCTGCGCCTAGAATGATGATTTTCATTGTTGTGATCTCTTTGGTTTTTTATTGTTTGGCTGATTGCGTTTTTCTTTGGGGCTATAACGTGTTTCGCTCGTTGAGCGACTTACTTTCTTTTGTTTCCGCAAAAGAAAGTAAGCAAAGAAAAGCGTCCCCGATCAAATTGCTTTTCCTCATTTCGACAGAATTTTCTTAACGAAAAGTAAGCCCATACTCGCTACGCTGCGTTCAGGCGTTACTTTTCTAAAAATTCTCTCTTCATTCGGGCAATTTGGACGGGAAAATTTATCCTATTGCCCTTTTGTAGGCATTTTAACAGCATAAAGTGCGATGTTTATTTGAAAATTTTTATTTCCATTCGGGCAATTTACAAGGGGATTTACGCATTTTTATCTTGTCAGTAATGAAAAACCTTGTAGATGGCTCAATCATTTTTAATGTTACTTATTGATAATAAAAGTAAAAATAGCGTACAACAGTACGCTATTTGGGCTAAGATTGTTTTATATTCATTTCTCGCAAATTCTGTTCTGTGACTTTTAGGCTTGATAAAATCACCTTTGCCGCCTCAAATTTTTTCTTAAAAATTGGGGCTGTTGGTAACTTGTCTAGCTTTTTATTTGTTTTCACTTTCAATAATTTCTTCATAATATTACCTCTACTCTTTGCTTTACTAAGAATGCCTCAAATTTTTTCTTGGTATTAGGTAAAAAAAGATGAATGCTTCCCTCACTAATTCCTGAAATTATAAATCTTTCTGAGATCTCAGAATAGTATTTATTCAACATCATACGATAAAGCCTTGTCCTGGCTTTCGAACTTCCTTCAAATAAAATCAATGCGGAAGGATATTCAAGGAAAAATAGTTCCGCAGCGTAGGCTACCGTTCTTAAAATTACTTCCATATCACCATTATTAGTGACCACCTTATCATCGATCTCTACGCCATCTATCGTATCACCAAACCCCAAGTTAAATAAGGGAGTATCTTCAGGAAATACGACATTATCCAATCGGCAAAACTCAATAATTTTTGTTTGCAGCTCTCCATTTTTCCCTTGGCTAACAAATTGATAGCGTAACCTAGCACTATCTGAACTTAAAACATAAGGTCTAATTTGCATAAAATATTATCAAATAATAGTTACTATTTTTAGTATTAATGTGACATTTATCTATCTACTAGTTTAAATTGACACAGGTTCAAGTGCCTTTTTCCGCAATTTTGCGTAATAAAATCCATCGCCGTAATTTTCCTGTGGAAAGAATTGATGGCCGACCTGCTGTTGTTCGGGGAATGGCAGGGGCATTAATTCTGCCTCGGGGTGTTGTTGTAAAAATTCGCTGATTTGTTGGCTGTTTTCTTCTGGTAATAGTGAGCAAGTGGCGTAGAGCAACATGCCGTTTGGTTTTAAGCGTTGCCATAACGCGGTTAAAATGGCTTTTTGTAAGGCCACTAAAGGGGCGATGTCGCTTTCTTTGCGCAGCCATTTTATATCGGGGTGGCGGCGGATAACACCGGTGGCGGAGCAAGGAGCATCAAGCAAAATTCGGTCAAATTGCACCGCACTTTCGCCAAACTGCTGTTGAATTTGGGCGAACCATTGATCTGGCTGGCTGGCATCGCCACAAATCACAAGGGCGTTTTGTCCCATTCGTGCGAGATTTTCTTCCACCCGTTTCAATCGATGCGGTTCAACGTCTAATGCCACCACCTTGGCTTGTGGTGCAAGTTCTAAAATATGCGTGGTTTTCCCACCGGGCGCAGCGCAGGCATCTAAAATCAATTCGCCATTTTGCGGCTCAAGCAATAAGCCCGACCATTGTGCGTGCAAGTCTTGCACCGTGAGCCAACCTTCAGCGAAATGCGGTAATTGTGCGACATTTTTCGCCTGTTCCAAGCGGATCGCCTGTGGGTGATCCGCGCTTGCCGCTTCAATATCAGCCTCTTGCAATAAGGTTAAATACCCGTTCACATTGCTGTGTTGCGGGTTCACGCGCAACCACATTGGTGGCCGTTGGTTATTCGCTTCCACAATCTCACGCCAATTTGGATAGGCTTTTTTCAGCTTATTCACGAGCCATTCAGGGTGCAAGGTTTGCCAATGCTTATCCACTTTCGCCAAAATGCCCTCTTGCTCGCGTAAGAAACGGCGTAGCACGCCATTCACCAAGCCTTTAAAACTGTCCAATTTTAGGCTTCGTGCGGCTTTTACCATCTCATCTACCACCGCGTGATCGGGCGTGCGTAAATATAATAATTGATACAATCCCACCAACAATAAACAATGCACAAGACGCGTTTTGCCTTTCAGTGGCTTATCCACCAAGTGCTGAATAATTTGCTCTAAGCGTGGCAATACGCGGCACACGCCAAAGCAAATTTCTTGTAATAAAGGGAGATCTTGCTCTTTCAGCGCAGGATTTTTTTCCGCCAACAAGGTGGAAAGCGATTGCCCCTTATCCAACACTTGCAAAAGATATTGAGCCGCCACGGCGCGCGCAGAAAGGGATTTTGTAGCAAGTGCGGTGCTTTTTTTGCTGATTTTTTGTTTCATTATGCCAACACCTTACCCACGCTGAACCAATCTGCTCGGCCATTGAGTAAATCCTGTGCCGACATTGGCTTTTTACCCGCAGGCTGCAGCTGCGTGAGATTTAACACGCCATCTGCGGTGGCAATTTGAATGCCATTTTTATCCGCTTGTAAAATCGTGCCTGCTGGCTGATTTTGATGTGGCAACACCTTGGCTTGATACACTTTCAAAGTCTGCTCGTTGCCCTCTTTATCCGTGGTCACAAAATAGCTAATCGGCCAAGGATTAAATGCGCGAATACAACACTCAAGCTGTGCCGCTGAAAGCTGCCAATCCAATTTTGCTTCTTGTTTGGAAAGTTTATCGGCATAGTTGGCAAGGGCATCATCTTGTGCTTCGGGCGGAAACGCCCCAGCTTCCAAGCCATTTAACACATCAAGCAACGCATTTGGCGCAATCTGTTCCAACTTATGATAAAGGCTTAGAGAGGTGTCTTCTGGGCTAATGTTGCAATACACTTTATGCAGCATATCGCCCGTATCCAAGCCTTCATTCATTTGCATAATAGTCACGCCAGTTTGCGCATCACCCGCCCAAATCGCGCGCTGAATCGGCGCTGCCCCACGCCAACGAGGCAAAATCGAGCCGTGTACATTCAAGCAGCCTAATCTTGGCGCGTCCAACACCGCTTTCGGCAAAATTAAGCCATAGGCCACCACTACCATCACATCGGCATTCAGTGCTGCCAGCTCCTGATGCGCTTCCGCTTTGCGTAGGGATTTAGGCTGATAAACAGGGATCTGATGCCGCTCCGCCAATTGTTTCACCGCACTTGCTTGTAGTTTCTTACCCCGTCCAGCTGGCTTGTCTGGCTGCGTATAAACCGCAATCACCTTATGTTCTGAATTCAACAGCGCCGCTAAGTGCTGTGCAGCAAATTCTGGCGTCCCCGCAAAAATAATATTTAAAGGTTTTGTCATTGTATTTCTCTTGATTATGCAAGGTTGGAATTGGCGTTAAGTATAATGTATTTTTGACTTGGGGTGAAAAGAATGCTGAAAGAAAGGCGGATTAAAAATAAAGCGCGGTGGAAAATTTGCCAAAAAACAACCGCACTTAGTTAATCGCTAAAATGAAAAAGCGAGCCATTTGGCTCGCTGACAACATTTATCAAAACAAACTTAAGCGGTTAATTTTTACGATTTTTCCATAATCGGATCAATCGTCTATAACGCTCAGATACCGATTGAATCAACTGCTCATCGGAAATCTCACCGGCAAGCCATTGAGAAGAAGGTTGTCCGAAGATCGTACGACCAACAGCAAAACCTTTGACTAACGGCACATTTGCAGAGGCTTTAAAAACTTGTTCAAAGGTTTCTTCTGGGGCATCTAATCCTAAAATAAGAATACCGCGGCAGTAAGGATCACTTTGTTCGATGACGTGGCTAATCTCTTGCCAAGCTTGTGCAGAAACACCGGGTAATTTCCACCAATCTGGCTTAATGCCAATAGCATAGAAATGTTTAATCATTTCTGCATAATAAGCCTCGTTTTGTTCCATATCTGCAGGCAAAATAATTTCTAACAGCAATTCGTGTCCTGTTCGGCAACAAGTTTGGTAAACCTGTTTGAGCATTTCATCTTGTTCTGCACGCAAGTCTGCGTTATCTGCAGGATGATAGAAAGCAAGACATTTAACAACCTGTTCGGCAGGCCAATTGATGAGTTGGCTACCAAGATCACCATATTCTAAACGTAACGGACGAGAAGAAGGCAACTCAATTGGGCGCCCAATCCACCAGCCTTTACCGGTGATTTCATTGAGCGCTGCTTGTCCGAAGGTTGTATCAGCCAGAACACCTGCGTGTCCGTTGGCAATACCTTCTTGTTGCGCCGTTTGTTCAGCCGCTTGTACAAGAAGTTTTTTCAGAACAGGAATTCTATCTAAATTCGCACCGCACTTTTGCGCCATATCAACAAGTTGTTTACGATGATCAAAAGCAAAAATACAAAGATCGTCCCATTGGGTTTTACGCGTGGTAACACGATGTAAATGATTTAGTTGTAGATCAAGGTCAGGACGTGGCACACTTTCTGCTCGAGCCAAATAATCATCTAGCTCAGCCTTGGTTGGCATTGCTGGCGCACAGCCGTGACGGGAAACCACTAGAGCACCGCAAGCATTGGCATAACGACAGCATTGTTCCCAGCTTTCACCATTGATATAGCCGCGCAATAAGCCTGACATAAAGGCATCACCTGCGCCTAAAACATTCAATACTTCAACTCGTACACCATAGACATTAATACCGCCGTCTAAATCATCAGGAATATCTCCCTCAAACACAGAGCAACCTAATGCCCCACGTTTACACACGAGTGTAGCATTGCTTACTTTGCGTACATTTTTTAGCGCCGTTAATGTATCTGTCGAGCCACCTGCAATATGGAACTCTTCTTCAGTTCCCACTAATACATCAAAATGATGCAACACTTCTTGTAGTGATTTGGTTACCGCTTCGGAATCAATAAAACGTGTTTCACCATCACCAAGAGACGTTAAGCCCCACAAAACAGGACGATAATCAATATCAAGCAAACGTTTTGTGCCATTACGTCCTGCATATTCTAAGGCAGTTAATACTGCGTGGCGTGTTTTAGGATGAGATAAATGCGTGCCCGTAATCGCAAGTGCTTTAGCTGAAGCGATATAAGCCTCATCAAAATCTTCTGCGCTAATCGCCATATCAGCACAATTCTCACGATAAAAAATAAGGGGGAAAGTATCTTGATCTTTAATACCCAAAATCACTAACCCAGTAAGCCGTTCTTTGTCTGTAATTAAATGGCTGGTATCCACCCCAACACGTTGTAGTTCCTCCCGTAGAAAACGCCCCATATGCTCATCTCCGACACGAGCAAGCATAGAAGACTTCACGCCTTGCACTGCTGTGCCATAAGCCACATTTCCAGAGGATCCGCCTAAATATTTTGCAAAAGAGGTGACATCTTCCAAGCGGCAACCAATTTGTTGAGCATACAAGTCCACTGCCACACGTCCAAGACAGATAAGATCTAAGGTTTTTTCAGTCGTTTTCATTGTGCTTTTCCTTAGTGATGATGAAATCACAAAATACTTAACTCATAAAATCATAGTTAAATTAAAACATATATTTCAAAAATGTCATTTTATGAAATTAATATTTGAGAAGTAGATCACAAAGATTTTCACCTATCCCAAGAAAACTACGACTTCATCTTAAAATTTAGCAAAGAACATTTTCTGTTCAGATAAAATTTTTGCTATTATGAACCAAGTTATAAAATACTTATTTCGTTAGGAAGGTAGAATGCAAAATAACTCTCAGTTAGTCCAATTACAAAATGAAATCCGTGCGCGTTACGACAGTTTAAGTAAACGTTTAAAGCAAGTGGCACAGTATGTGCTAGATAACAGTAATAGTGTGGTGTTTGATACTGTTGCTACCATTTCTGAACGAGCCGATGTGCCGCCTTCCACCTTAATTCGTTTCGCTAATGCTTTTGGCTTCAGTGGATTTAATGAAATGAAGCAGATCTTCCGTGAAAACCTAATGGAAGAAACGGCAAATTATACTGAACGTTTACAACTTTTTCGTCAGCTTGAACCCGAACAAGCCAATCAAGAAAGTGCGGTGGATATTTTGAATATTTTTGCTCAAGCGAATTATCAAGCGTTACAGCAATTAGCTAGCCAAACCTCTGAGCAGGAAATACAGCAAGCAGTGGAAATTTTAAACAATGCAAACAATATTTTCATTATTGGCTTAAAACGTTCCTTTAGCATTGCGAGCTATTTAGACTATGCCCTGCACCACTTAGACTGCCGTTCATTTTTAATCAATGGATTAGGGGGAATGTTTGATGAACAACTTAATTTAGTTAAAGAGGGTGATGTCGTCATTGCGATTAGCTTTTCACCTTATGCAAAAGAAACAGTAGATATTATGCACACTACGGCAAATAAAGGCGTAAAACAAATTGCGATCACGGATAGCCAAATTAGCCCTTTAATCGCCTTCAGCGATGTTTCTTTTGTCATTAAAGAAGCCCAAGTACGCGGTTTTCGCTCACAATGTGCAACAATGACTTTAGTACAAACTTTGGCAATTGCACTTGCGTTAAAGAAAGAATTGCCTCCTTTAGAAAATAAATAATAGATAAACAAAAAGGCTTGAGATTGCTCTCAAGCCCTTGTCATTTTCGCTTGGAAAATTAATCACCAAGACGCTCTTTAATACGTGCAGATTTACCTGAACGTTCGCGTAAGTAGTAAAGTTTCGCTTTACGAACCGCACCTTTACGTTTAACTGTGATGCTATCTACAACTGGTGAGTGAGTTTGGAATACACGCTCAACGCCTACACCGTTAGATACTTTGCGTAAAGTGAATGCACTGTGCAAGCCGCGGTTACGAATTGCAATAACCACGCCTTCGAATGCTTGCAGACGACGTTTGCTCCCTTCAACAACCCATACTTTAACTTCTAAAGTATCACCTGGGCGGAAGCTAGGTACATTTTGTTTTAATTGTTCTTGTTCAATTTGTTTAATGATGTTACTCATTGTGTAATCCTTCTAAGATCCTAGTATTAACTGATGATTTTGCGAATGGTTAAACTCGCAATCAACTAATCAACTTTATTTGCTTACTGTTCAAGTTTGACTTGCGCCAGCAGTTTCCGTTGTTCGTCAGTCAGAGCTAGGCTTTCCAATAGCTCAGGGCGTCTTAACCACGTTCTTAATAGCGATTGTTTTAACCGCCATTTACGAATTTCTTCGTGGTTGCCCGACATCAACACCGCAGGTACAGACATTCCGTCTAGCACTTCTGGGCGAGTATAGTGAGGGCAGTCAAGCAAACCTTCGGCAAAAGAATCTTCTTCTGCGGAGGCCTGTTTGCCTAGCACTCCGGGGATAAAGCGTGCAACGGCATCAATTAATGTCATTGCAGGTAATTCACCACCAGTGAGAACGTAATCGCCGACTGACCATTCTTCGTCAATCTCAGTTTGGATCACTCGTTCGTCAATACCTTCGTAACGACCGCAGACTAAAATCAATTTTTGATTTTGTGCCAATTCTGTTACGCCATTTTGATCGAGTTTACGTCCTTGTGGCGAAAGATAAATCACCTTTGCCCCTTCTCCTGCTGCCGTTTTAGCCGCTTGGATTGCCTCACGCAATGGTTGCACCATCATCAACATTCCGGGCCCGCCGCCATAAGGGCGATCATCAACGGTTTTGTGTTTATCCGTGGTGAAATCACGCGGATTCCAACACTGTATTTGCAAGAGATTTTGCTTTACGGCTCTGCCCGTTACCCCATACTCAGTGATCGCTTTAAACATTTCGGGGAACAATGAAACAAGACCAATCCACATTGTTATTTTCCTAATTTGTAGGCTCGAAATGCTACAACCTAACGCTCACTGTATGCCTGAGTTTAGAAACCAGCGTCCCAATCCACTTCAATAGTCTTGGTGGTGAGATCTACTCTTTTAACTACTTGTTCATACAAAAACGGAATTAACCGTTCTTGTTTTCCAAAAGCATCTTTCTGACTCGCTCGCACAACTAATACATCATTTGAGCCAGTTTCCATCATTTCAGCCACCGTTCCCATATTGTAACCTTGTAGATTCACCACTTGGCAGCCAATTAAATCGTGCCAATAATAATCCCCCTCTTCAAGTTCAGGAAATACTGATAAATCTACGCCAATTTCAACATTAGTTAGGGTTTGTGCGATTTCACGATCATTAATGCCTTTTAATTTAACAATAAGTTCGTGATTATGATGTTTCCAACTTTCTAATTCTGTTGGCTGCCATTGGCCTTTAATTTTTAAAAACCAAGGTTGATAATCAAAAATGCTTTCGGCTTGTTCTGTTGATGAATAAATGCGTAACCAACCACGAATGCCATATGTCGAGCCTAATTTGCCAACCACTTCGATTCTTTGTTGCGTCATATTATTCACCTATAAATCTCAAAATCTGCAATTATGCAGCTTTTTTCGCTTCTTTTACCAAAGAAGTTACGCGATCAGATAAGCTCGCTCCTTTCTCAACCCAAGCATTTACACGCTCAAGATTGATACGAAGACGCTCAGCATTACCTGCCGCTAAAGGGTTGAAAAAGCCAACACGCTCAATAAAACGACCATCGCGTGGGCAACGGCTGTCAGCAACTACAATTTGGTAAAATGGGCGTTTTTTAGAACCGCCACGAGATAAACGAATGGTTACCATAACCTTCCTCTAATTAATAATTACGAAAAGAAAACCCACATCGAAGGAGTGGGAATGCTTACTTTTTTCTCTGTATATATAGACAAAAAGCCTGTGGATTGTACTCTTATTTGCAAAAAATGCAAGAAAATATCACCGCACTTTAATATTCTTCTTCAAGAATGATGTGAAAGCAGATTATCGTAAATGGCGCTATATTGACGAGCCATACTTATTGCAGAAAAATCATTATGTTGCATATACAGCTTGATATTTGCTTTTAATTCAACAAGTTGTTCCGGATTATTAAGGAGTTCTTTTAAAACTTCTTGATAGGACTCAGGCGTGTTGTGTTTGATTAGATAGCCTGTTTTGTTGTTTTCAATAATATCTGGTATTCCTCCTACTGCATTGGCTATTGCTGGAACACCATATTGGTAACCCTCTAAAATTACAGCTCCTAACCCTTCGGAATGGGAAGGAACAATTTGTAAATCAACATTTTTAAATACCGAACCAATATAAGGGGTAAAAGGAATAAAAATAACGTTTTTTAAGTTACTAGCCTGTTCTTTCAAGGCTTGTTCTAATTCGCCTGAACCAACAATATAAAATAATATTTCAGGAAAATTTTTTGCTAGCTCAATAGTTAATTCAAAATTCTTAACCTTTTGTAAATTGCCAATATGAGCGATAGATAGCTTTTCATTTTTCTCTGAAAAAAATGTTTGTTCAAATTCATTATTCTCTAATAAAGGTTTTATGCAGCCATAAATTGTTTTTACATTACTATTCAGTTCTCTTAAGTTATGACTGACTTGCTCGCTAACTCCAACCAACATATCAGCATTTTTATAAGATTTTGTTGAGGATTTACGTTTAAATGGAAAGGCAACATGCCTTGTTATTACAACAGATTTTCCAGAAATCAATTTCAGAAACCCTGCGATATGTGCCCCTCTGCCATCTTGAGCATGGATAATCAACGGTTTTTTACTCAACACTAGTTTAATTAACTGAAAAAGATTTAAAACAGTAATATTTTTATACTGTCTTAATTTCTGAATAAACTTACCATTCTTTTTTCCAAAAAAGTAAATTTTATACTCAGGTAATGCTAGCATTAATTGCTCAGTTTGGAACTCACCGCCACCAAAGCCTTTTGCCATATTAATAAATAAAATTGCAGGTTTAATCTCGTTCATATTTTTACCTTAATAATTATTTAGAAACATCTTTTGACCATAGTTGAGCATATTTAGAAAATACTGAAAAGGATGAAAGCACCGCTAATAAAAATCCTTGTTTACCATCTAAAAAACCCGATTTTAACAAATACATTTTAATAAAAGCACTCATTGCGTGCGTAATTCCTTGAAACAGTGTCGCTTTTTTCCCTTGTTTTTCTCGCTGATCTGCCCAAGCTTGCGCATAGTTAGCTGATTTCACCAAGTAATGATGCAAATTTTTATAAGGATAATGCAGCAAGTTACCCGCCAATTTTTCCACTTTTGCATTGGCAGGATACACCACTTTTTCGTGAACTAAGGCATCGTTATAGCCTGCGTACTGGGTTTGATACAAACGCACCACATAATCAGGATACCAACCCGAATGACGAATTAAGCGTCCGAACACTTCACTAATGCGCGGAATATCGTAAACCACATTCGGTAAATTTTTTGCCACCGCTTGCTGAATATTTTTTCGTAGCTCATCGGTTACTCGCTCATCAGCGTCTAGCCATAGCACATAATCGGACGTAACATATTGCTGGGCAAGTTGGCGTTGCTTACCGAAGCCTTGCCAATCGGTATTTTCATAGAA
Source organism: Avibacterium volantium (assembly GCF_900635775.1). NCBI lineage: Bacteria > Pseudomonadati > Pseudomonadota > Gammaproteobacteria > Pasteurellales > Pasteurellaceae > Avibacterium > Avibacterium volantium. The sequence continues at coordinate 24,663 of NZ_LR134167.1, forward strand.
TTTCGCGCCATATTGTAGGGCGATTTCTTTGGTATTATCGGTGCTGCCCGAGTCTAAAATCACAATCTCGTCCACCCAATCTTTCACACTGGCTAAGCATTGTGCAAGATCTTGCTGTTCGTTTTTTACAATCATTGCAACGCTAATGGTTGGCATAATTTATCCCTTTTTTAAAATCACTTTTGCGCTAGTGTAACGGATCTTTGCTGAAAAGAAAAAAGAATGAAAAAATCACCGCACTTTATTTTTCAGGGGATAAGCAATTAACCATTATGCTTAATGTTGCTTGCACCACCCAGCCAATAAAAAAAGCAAACAATAATGTGCCAATGCCCACTGTGCCGCCGAGCATAAAGCCTAATACACAAACGGTAACTTCCATAATGGTTCTGACAATACCAACCTTGCAGTGAAAGCGGTGGCAAAGCCCAACCATTAGTCCATCTCTTGGTCCGCCACCTTGATGGCAGGTGAGATAAAACGCGGAGGCGCTCCCAAAGAGCAAAATCCCGATGATGGCATAGCCAATACGCAATAGAATTCCACTTGGAGCTGGCAGGAAAGCAACACTAATGCCTAAAGCCAAGGCAACCAAAAGCATATTTAAGATTGTCCCTAAGCCGACACGGAGTTTGAGTGGCAGCCACATTAGCATCACCAATGCGCTAATCAATAATGATGCCCAACCTACGCTAAATCCTGCCTGTAACGCAATGCCTTGTGAAAGTACTGTCCAAGGGGCTGAGCCGAGGTTAGAAAGTAAAAGCAATCCTTCGCCAAGCCCTAAAATCAATAAAGAGAAGATGAGTACGCATAAAGGCTGAAGCTCCACAGACCAGAAGTTTTTTGCTGTCCAAGGCGTTTTAGGGAGAACTTTAAATTGATTTTTCATAGATAAATTTGTTGTAAATTTGCACCGCACTTTGATTTGTGATGATAAAGGAAATTTGCCTAAATCCCAACTTCTTAATCTCTATAACATATAGCTAAAACGTTTAAGAAATTGTTGCTTTTTATAGCAAAGCAATCGCTTGCCTTCACATTTTTGTACATTTTTGCAAGCATTTCATTACAAAAAACAGTAGAATTAGCTCGCTTTTTTATATCAATTTTACATTTAAGGAAATTCTAATATGAGTAGCTTAATAAGTGTGCTAGGCATTGTTGTACTTCTTGCTATTGCCGTTCTATTATCCAGTAATCGCCGTGCGATTAGTTTGCGTACTGTGGGCGGTGCGTTATTAATTCAAATCCTAATCGGTGCGTTTATTTTGTATGTGCCCGTGGGGCGTGAAATCTTACTTGCCTTGTCAAACGGAGTCAGCACCGTAATTAGCTATGGTAACGAAGGAACAAATTTCTTATTTGGTGGCTTAGCTGACGTTGAAAAATCGGGTTTTATTTTTGCTGTTAAAGTATTATCCATCATCGTATTCTTCTCAGCGCTCATTTCTCTCCTTTACTATATTGGCATTATGCAATTTATTATCCGTATCATTGGCGGTGGCTTACAAAAAATATTAGGTACGTCTAAAGCGGAATCAATGTCCGCTGCGGCAAATATTTTCGTAGGACAAACAGAAGCGCCATTGGTGGTGAAACCTTATATCAGCAAAATGACTGAATCAGAACTCTTTGCTGTGATGTGTGGTGGCTTAGCCTCTATCGCGGGTTCAGTGCTCGCAGGTTATGCAGGTTTAGGCGTGCCATTGCCATACTTGATTGCCGCTTCTTTTATGGCTGCTCCAGCAGGTTTATTATTCGCGAAATTGATCGTACCACAAACCGAAAAATTCAATGATGACATTGAAAAAGTGGATTTAGAAAAACCAGCTAACATTCTTGATGCGGCAGCAGTAGGTGCATCATCTGGTATGCAGTTGGCAATGAATGTGGGGGCGATGTTGATTGCTTTCGTGGCGTTAATTGCGCTAGTTAATGGTTTATTAGGTGGCATTGGCGATTGGTTTGGTATGCCTGAGCTTTCTCTTGGTATGATCTTAGGCTGGATTTTCCGTCCGTTAGCTTGGGTGATTGGTGTGCCTTGGGACGAAGCTGCGGTTGCAGGTCAAATGATCGGGATTAAATTAGCGGTGAACGAATTTGTTGGCTACTTAGAATTTGCCCCTTACCTTGCTGCGGACGCAGCGGTACAATTAAGCGATAAAACCAAAGCGATTATTACTTTCGCCCTTTGTGGTTTCGCCAACTTCAGCTCTATCGCCATCTTAATCGGTGGATTAGGTGGAATGGCACCAAGCCGCCGTGGTGATATTGCGCGTCTTGGTATCAAAGCGGTGATTGCAGGATCATTAGCAAATCTGATGAGTGCAACCATTGCAGGTTTATTTATCGGTTTAAGTGGTGCTGCACTATAAAATGTAAGAAAAGTGCGGTAAAATTTCACCGAATTTTTTCGATAACACCACGACATTGTTCGTGGTGTTGTCATATTAAGGCAAAGAAAACGTTTGCTATTGTAATAACGGTAATCACACACAAGGTAAGAGATTTCCTTGAGCAATCATTTTTCAACATAACGCAAACATTCTGTTGCCTGAAAAACAGAGTTCAATAATTAAGGAGCTTAAAATGAAACGCGTATTTATAATGATGTTAGACTCTTTCGGTATCGGTTCAAGTGAAGATGCAGAAAAATTTGGTGATAAAGGGGCGAATACCTTAGGCCACATTGCACAACGTTGTGCGGAAGGGCTAGAAGACAAAAATGGCCGCAAAGGCCCACTTCACCTGCCTAATTTTGAAAAACTCGGCTTAGGCTTAGCGGCAAAAGAATCTTGCGGTGAATTGCCAGCAGGGTTTAATCCAAACCCAGCGTTAATTGGGGGTTATGCTTATGCGAAAGAAATTTCCTCAGGCAAAGACACTCCATCTGGCCACTGGGAAATTGCTGGCGTGCCAGTATTATTCGATTGGGGCTATTTCCCTGATCACGAAAATAGCTTTCCGCAAGCGCTTTTAGATCGCATTGTCGAACGCGCAGGTTTAGACGGTTACCTTGGCAACTGCCACTCATCAGGTACGGTGATCTTAGATCAACTGGGTGAAGAACATATGAAAACAGGCAAACCAATTTTCTACACCTCAGCAGATTCTGTATTCCAAATTGCCTGTCACGAAGAAACCTATGGTTTAGATAAACTTTACGAATTATGCGAAATCGTGCGTGAAGAACTGGCTGATTACAACATTGGCCGTGTGATTGCGCGTCCATTTGTGGGCAACAAAGCAGGCGAATTTTCTCGCACAGGTAACCGTAAAGACTACGCCATTGAACCACCAGCAAAAACTGTCTTACAAAAATTAGTGGAAGAAAAACAAGGCGATGTGATTTCAATCGGGAAAATTGCGGATATTTACGCACATACTGGCATCACCGAAAAAGTGAAAGCCACGGGCTTGGAAGAATTATTCGACAAAACCCTTGTGGAAGTGAAAAGAGCGGGGGAAAATTCCATCGTTTTCACCAACTTTGTAAACTTTGACTCTGATTTCGGCCATCGCCGTGATGTAGCAGGTTATGCTGCTGCATTAGAATACTTCGACAGCCGTATTCCAGAATTATTAGCCTTAATGAACGAAGATGATTTACTCATTTTCACCGCTGACCACGGTTGCGACCCAACTTGGCACGGCACGGATCACACTCGCGAGCATATCCCTGTGCTATTATACGGTTCGCAAGTGCCAAAACAATTTTTAGGCAAACGCGACACTTTCGCCGACGTAGGGCAAACTGTCGCAGATTATTTTGATCTGCCGCCAATGGATTACGGCAAATCAATCATTGATTTTCACCATCAAGATTAACTTTAAGAGGATAGATTATGACTCCACATATTAACGCACCCGCTGGGGCTTTTGCTGATGTAGTATTAATGCCGGGCGATCCATTGCGCGCAAAATACATTGCAGAAACGTTCTTAGACGATGCGAAAGAAGTAACCAACGTGCGTAATATGCTCGGCTACACCGGCACTTACAAAGGTCGCAAAATTTCGGTAATGGGACACGGAATGGGGATCCCATCTTGTTCTATTTACGCTAAAGAATTAATCACGGATTATGGCGTAAAAAAAATTATCCGTGTCGGTTCGTGCGGTGCGGTGCGTCCAGACGTGAAATTGCGTGAAGTGATCATCGGCCTTGGCGCTTGTACGGATTCCAAAGTGAACCGCATTCGCTTTAAAAATAACGATTTTGCTGCTATTGCCGATTTTGAAATGACGCAAGCAGCCGTACAAGCGGCGAAAAACAAAGGCATCAACGTACGCGTGGGTAACCTTTACTCTGCGGATCTTTTCTACACACCTGATGTCGAAATGTTTGATGTAATGGAAAAATACGGCATTTTAGGGGTGGAAATGGAAGCTGCGGGCATCTACGGCGTTGCCGCAGAATTTGGTGCGAAAGCCTTAACTATCTGTACCGTATCAGACCACATTCGCACGCACGAGCAAACCACCGCAGAAGAACGCCAACTTACTTTCAATGAGATGATTGAAATTGCGTTAGAAAGCGTATTGCTTGGTGATCAGGCTTAATTTGTTTATCTTAAATTCCAATTTCTGCATCTTAATATTAAGAAAAACTCTTATGTATTAAGATGCAGATTTGTTAGAGACTGTATTAGATTAGCCCTAAATTTCGCACCAAGAGCGCAATGTTTTTAGCTTTCCTTTTGGTGAGTCAAAGTAAAACTGAAATTCACATTATTTCAAGAATAACAAAAAAGATTTTTTATTAATTCCGTTATTTTTTCTTAAAAATTTGTTTAGCTCAATTCCAAAAATTTTCACTTCCACTTTTGCTTATACAAAATGAACTGAGTGATTAATTCTGAAATACTTAAATTCTCTCACATCTAGCACATCGTAACTGTGACAATACTCAGGATAAATGAGACTATCAGGCATAGTCTTCCTTTTAACTATAGAGAATAAAATATCGCCCTTGTTTTCTCCCTCCAAATAGCTTTCATTAACTTTGATTTCACTTACAAAAATTTCATTGGCATTTTATGTAAGTGGATAGCTGATAACCTCTTTAATTTTGCGATAAAACAAGGCGGCAGAATTAAAGGTAATTTCCAGTAAATCTGCTGCAGAATGAAATTTAACTTCAAGCACGAAAATTCTAGCAGTTTTTTCTATATAGATTTCTTCAGTTTATAACGAAATATCTTCATTTTTTATAGACTAACATAACCATAACCTAATACAGACCTTTGTTGTAACTAAATTAAAATTCATGAAATTTACACCCCACTTGGTATTAAAACTAGGGGCTGTAGTAGATTAGCAACAATGCTATACTACAAAAATGAAGATAACATATTGTAAATTAAAGAAATCTATACAGAAAAAACTGCTTGAATTTTTTGTCGCAGAAGTTACTGCAAGAACGGCAGCAAATTTGCTAGATATTCAACCGAATACAGCCGCTTTGTTCTACCATAAAATCAGGCTTGTGATTGGCTATCATTTATCCCTTGAAGTTAACGAGATTTTGAGGGGGAAATTGAACTAGACGAAAGCTATTTTGGTGGTCATCGAAAGGGAAAACGAGGACGAGGAGCGGCTGGAAAAGTTGCTGTTTTTGGGTGACTAAAACGACAAGGAAAGGTATTTACTGTTGTGGTTGAAAACACCAAGAGTGAAACATTACTCCCTGTTATTAAAAGAAAAATCAAGCCTGATAGCTGGGTTTATACGGACACTTATCGCAGTTATGATGCGCTTGATGTGAGTGAATTTCACCACGAACGAATCAATCATTCCGAGCTATTTGCGGTGAAACAAAATCATATTAATGGCATTGAAAATTTTTGGAATCAGGCGAAGCGGATACTGCGAAAATATAATGGAATTAACTGAAAAAACTTTCCTTTATTCTTGAAGGAATGTGAATTTCGGTTTAACTTTGGGACACCAAAAGAGCAGTTAAAAATATTGCGAAAATGGTGTGAAATTTAGGGCTAATCTACTACAGCCCCTAAAACTATATACTCCCTATCTATGAAACTTATCAACATATTCTTGACTGTTAATCCATTGGTGATCTTTCTCCCAAGTAAACCGCCATTTGCGAACAGGGCCTGCCATAACATTGAGATAATAGTTGTTATAACCCGCAATAGTGGCAACTGGGTGATAGCCTTTTGGCACTTGCACTACATCGCCATCATAGACTGCCATACATTCATCTAAGCTTCGGTCATCGGTATACACTCGTTGCAAGCAGAATCCTTGAGCGGGTTCAAAACGGTGGTAATAGGTTTCTTCTAAATAAGTTTCAGTTTCACTATTTTTTTGATCATGTTTATGGCTTGGGAATGAACTGGTGTTTCCCTCATCGGTAAATACTTCCACAACTAATAAGGCATCAGCAGGTTCTGTTTCAGGCAGAATATTATGCACAAGTCGTTTATTATTGCCAAATCCACGTTGTTCAACACCCACTTCTGCTGGTGTGATTAAACGTACAGGTAAATTACCTTCACTTGGCGCACGGCACACGGCTAATTCTAAATAAGTTTCTGCTTGGATTTCAACTTGGTGATGATGTGGTACATAAAGAGAATAAGGCGGAATACGGTCGAAAGGAGATTGGCGGTTACCAATATGTTCGAATATTTGCCCTGCTGTCGAAATAGTGCATTTTCCAGCCAAAACCACAAAACACACTTCGGTATTTTCTGTATCAAAGCTCAAATTTTGATTAGGCTGTAAGTGATAGCATTCAAACCCAACATATTCCCAATTGGCGCTCTTAGGGGTTACTTTCTGTACTAAACCATTAGGAGCTGGATTTTGTTTGGCTGACTTTGACAATAAATAGCTCATATTCACCTCTCATTGAATTATTAGGTAGTTTTCACCCAAATCATAGATCAGATACCGGAATGTTGTCAGAAAAAATTGTCAAATATCCAACGTAGATCACAAAAATGAAATAATTATTTCATTATTTGGTAAAGTGAATTGAAAAATTTATTTCATTATTCTAATCTAGTGTACAACTTAAATTTGTGCAAAGCACAATCAGATGAATCATTCATTTCACTTTTAGGTTAAGGAGCAAAGAATGGAAACTGTTTTAAATTTTATTAATGGAAAACTGGTTGAAAGCCAAGGCGAAAAAGTATGGCCAATTTTTAATCCTGCGACAGGAAAACAAATTCGCCAAGTGCGTATGAGTACTGAAGCGGAAGTGCTGGAAGCTGTTGAGGTGGCACAAAAAGCATTCCCTGAGTGGGCTGCGACTTCGCCATTACGTCGAGCAAGGGTGCTCTTTAAGTTTAAAGAATTATTACAGCGTGATTGGGATTCATTAGCACGTTTAATCACTGAGGAACATGGTAAAGTTTATTCTGATTCTTGTGGTGAGTTAACTCGTGGTTTGGAAGTGGTTGAATTTGCCTGTGGGATTCCGCATTTGCTTAAAGGTGAGTTCTCGGAGCAAGCAGGGCGAGGTATTGATATTCATTCCACAATGCAACCTTTGGGAGTTTGCGTTGGTATTACGCCATTTAACTTCCCTGCGATGGTGCCAATGTGGATGTTCCCGATTGCACTAGCTTGTGGTAATACCTTTATTTTGAAGCCTGCAAAAACTGACCCTTCACTTTCTATTCGCCTTGCTGAATTATTAAAAGAAGCAGGCTTGCCAGATGGTGTGTTTAATGTAGTACATGGAGATCGTCATGATAATGAAATTTTATTGCGTGAGCCTCGTGTGAAAGCGATAAGTTTTGTGGGCTCAACAACAGCGGCAGAATATGTGCATAAAGTTGGTTCTGAGTATGGTAAACGTGTACAAGCACTTGGTGCAGCGAAAAATCACGGTTTGGTAATGCCTGATGTGGATATTAATGCGACCGCAGATGCGTTACTCGGTGCAGCTTTTGGGGCGGCAGGTGAACGTTGTATGGCATTACCAATTGCAGTAACCATTGACGATGAAACAGCAGATAAATTAGTGGCTGCGCTAAAACCAAAAGTAGAAGCTTTACGTTATGGACCAGGTATTCCAAAAGAAAGCGAAAAAGAAATGGATTTTGGACCGCTCATTACGCAGCAACACCTCAACAACGTAACCAAATATATTGATAAAGGTGTAGAAGAGGGTGCTACTTTAGTCGTGGATGGACGTAATAAAAAACCAGCCGGCTATGAAGAGGGTTTCTTTATCGGAGGTACGTTATTTGATCATGTTACTGAGGATATGGTTATTTATAAAGAAGAGATTTTTGGTCCTGTGCTTGGCATTGTTCGTGCGAAAAATTTTGAAGATGCAATGCGTTTAATCAATGACCATCAATTTGGTAATGGCGCAGCTATTTTCACTAATAGCGGTGCTGCAGCTCGGGAATTTTCATATCGCGTCCAAGCTGGAATGGTTGGGGTGAATATTCCAATTCCAGTTCCGATGGCATTCCATTGCTTTGGTGGTTGGAAAGGTTCAGCTTTTGGGGCATTAAATGTGTATGGTCCAGATGGTGTGCGTTTCTACACTAAAATGAAAACTGTGACAACACGTTGGCCAGAACAAAATATTGATTCTCAAGCAGCATTCAGTATGCCAACCTTATAATAAAAAATAAAAGAGATTTCTGTGATGGAAATCTCTTTTTTCTTGCGTAAGGAAAAAGAAATGAAAAAAGTAAGAATTGGATTAATTGGCACAGGATATATTGGACGTTGCCATGCTATTGCTTATGCTCAGGCACCTACGGTTTTTCCGCTAGAGGCGGAGCTAGAATGCGATTACCTAGCTGAAATCACACCTGAGTTAGCTGCTCAAAAAGCTAAAGAGTTTGGCTTTAAGCGTTCTACAGGAGATTGGCGTGATGTGGTGCAAGATCCCGATATTGATGTAGTAGATATTTGCACCCCAAACTTTTTACATAAAGAAATTGCATTAGCTGCAATTGAACAAGGTAAACATGTTTATTCGGAAAAGCCTCTTGCTTTAACTGCCGAAGATGCCAAATTAATGTATCAAGCCGCACAAAAAGCAGGGGTAAAAACCCTTGTAGGGTTTAATTATATTAAGAACCCAACTACTCAACTTGCGAAAGAAATCATAGAGCGGGGAGAAATTGGAGAGATTGTTCATTTTTATGGAACGCATAATGAAGATTATCTCGCTGATCCTAATACACCACGAGATTGGCATTGCATTCGTGAAAAAGCAGGGTTAGGGGCGTTAGGCGATCTTTCCGCGCATATTATACAAATGTCGCAATATCTTGTAGGTAGCCAAATTCAACGCGTGGTTGGAGATATGGAAACAGTAATAAAAATGCGTCCTAACCCGCAAAATTTAAATGAACAGCTTCCTGTTGAAAATGAAGATCAAGCTACCGCAATCGTACGTTTTGCTAACGGTTGTATGGGGACAATTGAAACTTCTCGAATTGCGTGTGGACGCAAAATGGGACTAAGTTATGTCATCATAGGAACAAAAGGCACAATCAGCTACACGCAAGAAAGAATGGCAGAACTAAAATTGTATCTCCACACAGATGAACCAGCACGGCAAGGTTTTAAAACCTTACTGACAGGCCCACACCACCCTGATTATAAGCATTTTTGTGTAAGCGCTGGACATGGTATTGGTTTCAATGATCAAAAAACGGTGGAAATTCGTGATCTTATTAATGGCATCACAAATAATCAGCCAATGTATCCTGATTTTGAAGAAGGATTTAAGGTTTCTCGAGTGCTTGATGCAATTGCAATGTCCTGTCAGGAAAAGCGTTGGGTTAATGTGGAGGAGGTAGCTTAATTTCCCGTTAGCTTTAAAAACAAAAAAACTTGGCAATTATGCCAAGTTTTTATTTTTAAAGTGCGGTCATTTTTTACGAATTTTTCGCTAACTTCGACCAGTTGTAATAGCCGTATAACGAGTTAAGTAAGTAAGCGCCGAACATTAAATACATTGCTGGGGTGTCAGCCCAGAGAATGATAGAAAGGATATTGATGATAATCCATAAGATCCACTGTTCGCTATAACGCAAAATCATCAATAATTGTGCAGCAATAACTAGCACGGTGGTGACGCCATCTAAGCCGATAGAATTGCCGTCTGTTGTTTTTAAAATGCTGATAAAGGCAATAGAACCCAGTACCACAAGGCTGATTAGGGTGACCCAACCTTTTACGGTAAGAAATTTGGCGATTACTGTTTCGCTTTGTTCTGTGCTGTTACGCATATTTTCTTTCCATAAGAAATAACCGATAAATTGCGCAGGAATATAAACATAAAGGGTCGTGGTCATTTCGCCATAAAATTTGTTGTCTAACGACACATAGAAATAGCTATAAGCAAAAATCAAACCGAAGAAATAGTTACTGATTTTCCCTTTACCCACAAACACCACGCATAAAATCCCTGAAATCCCTGCGAGCGCTTCGAGCCAAGACACGGGCGATTGTGCATAGGCGTAAAGCTGTGCAGCAATAAATAAGAAAAGCCAGACAACTTCAAAAGGTTTCCAGCCACCAAAAAATTCATTTTTAAGAGTTTGAGAAAAACGCATAACATTATCCTTAATAAGTGAAATAAAAACCTTGCTATTTTTGCACCGCACTTTTTAAAAGTCAAGGATAGGCTACATTTTTCTTTTTATTCTGTGATTGATGTTGTGTTTTTGTTGTATATATTTTCATTTCTTTTTCACTGTAAGATCGTTAAAATAGCCGCCTTTTTTCGTAATAAAATCTTCGCTAAATGGCTTGTTATAAGCATACGTCATTTAGCTATAACAATAATAAGAGTAAATTTTATGTCCTTTATAGTTGGTCAGCGTTGGATTAGTGAAAGTGAAAATGATCTTGGCTTGGGCGTGGTTGCGGAAGTCAATCACCGTACGGTTACGCTAAATTTTCCTGCCGCCGAAGAAATTCGTATTTATGCCTTAGATAATGCCCCGTTAGTGCGTGTGGTTTTTCAAGTGGGTGATGAAATTCGTCATAAAGAGGGCTGGCAGGGCAAGGTGCTTGAAGTGTTAGATCATAATGGGCTGGCGTTCTATTTGGTGCAAAAAGAAGATGGGCAAGAAACCCTACTACAAGAAGCCGATCTCAGTGCGCAAATTGCCTTTAGTAAGCCGCAGGAGCGTTTATTTGCAGGGCAGATTGATCGCGCAAGCCAATTTGTGCTGCGTTATCGCGCCTTACAACAACGCCAAGCGCAGTATCAATCACCATTGCGTGGCTTACGCGGCATTCGCGGTGGGTTAATTCCCCATCAATTGCATATTGCCAAAGAAGTGGGACAACGCATTGCGCCGCGAGTGTTGTTAGCTGACGAAGTGGGGCTGGGCAAAACCATTGAAGCAGGAATGATCTTGCAGCAACAGTTGTTTGCCGAAAAGGTCGATCGCGTGCTTATTATCGTGCCAGAAACCTTGCAACATCAATGGCTTGTGGAAATGCTACGCCGTTTTAATTTACATTTTTCCCTTTTTGATGAAGAACGTTGCGCTGATTTTGATGGTCTTGACGGTGGCGTGGCAACCAATCCATTTAAAACAGAATCCTTAATTATTTGCGCCCTAGATTGGCTGGTGCAAAAGCCTAAACGCGCTGAACAGCTGATGAATGCGGAATTTGATTTATTGATTGTCGATGAAGCGCATCATCTTGAATGGTCGGAACAAGCGCCAAGTTTGGCTTATCAAATTGTTGAGCAGTTGGCGAGCCATATTCCTGCCGTATTATTACTGACGGCAACCCCTGAACAATTAGGGCAAGAAAGCCATTTCGCACGCTTAAAATTGCTCGATCCTGATCGCTTTTATGATTACAGCGCTTTTGTGCAAGAACAGCAGCATTATCAACCAGTGGCTGAAGCCGTGAATGGATTGTTAAGCGAGCAGCCATTAAGCACGCAAGAAGAAAAACATTTAGCGGAATTGCTGTCTGATCAAGATACTAGCGGATTATTAGCGGATCTTCATCATAGCGAGAAAAAAGCGCAAGCACGTGAAACCTTAGTGGAAAATCTGCTCGATCGCCACGGCACCAGTCGTGTGTTATTTCGTAATACTCGCCAAGGCGTGAAAGGCTTCCCATTGCGTCATTATCACGAAATCACTTTGCCAATGCCAAAGCAATATCGCAATGCGATTGGTGTGCTGAAAATGCTTGGCGAAGTGAAAACCAGCGATTTATTTTACCCCGAGCAGATCTTCCAGAAAATGAACCCTGATGCCGCTTGGTGGGATTTTGATCCGCGTGTGGAATGGCTGATTGATTTCTTACAATCTTACCGCGAAGAAAAAGTGTTGGTGATTTGTCATCAAGCTAAAACCGCCATTCAGCTAGAGAAAGCCTTACGCGAAAAAGAAGCCATTCGCAGTGCGGTGTTCCACCAAAAAATGTCCATTGTGGAACGAGATAAAGCGGCAGCATATTTTGCTCAGCAAGAAGAAGGCGCACAAGTGTTGCTCACCTCAAGCATTGGCTCTGAGGGGCGAAATTTCCAATTCGCCCATCATTTGGTGCTGTTTAACTTGCCTGATAATCCCGATTTGTTGGAACAGTGCATCGGGCGCTTAGATCGCATCGGGCAAAAACAAGACATCGAGATTTACGCCCCTTGCTTTGCTGACAGCCCGCAAGTGTTGCTCGCCCAGTGGTATCATCAAGGCTTGAATGCGTTTGAAGAAACCTGTCCGATGGGGGCGACGCTGTTTGAAAAGTGCGGTGCAAAATTACAACAGTTTTTACAGCAAAATACGGCGGACGACGCGTTTAATGATTTTGTTGCCGAAACTAGAACCGAGCGTGATGCCTTGAAAACCCAGCTCGATCAAGGGCGAGATCGCTTATTGGAAATCAACTCCAATGGTGGCACGCAAGCCGCTGAGCTTGCCGCAGCCATTGCGGAGCAAGACGGCTCAAGCGAATTAATCAATTTCACCTTAAATTTATTTGATATTATCGGCGTGGAGCAAGAAGATCTCGGCGAGAAAAGCATTGTTATTCACCCCACAGGCACAATGCTGGTGCCAGATTTCCCTGGCTTAAAAGAAGAAGGCTTAACGGTAACCTTTGATCGCAATTTAGCCGTGGCGCGCGAAGATGTTGAGTTTCTCACTTGGGATCACCCGATGATCCGTAACGGCATTGATTTGATTACTGATGGCGAGATTGGCAAAACTGCCGTATCATTGCTAATCAATAATGAATTGCCTGTGGGATCGCTGTGGCTGGAACTCATTTACATTGTGGAAGCCCAAGCGCCACGCGGTTTGCAGCTCACTCGCTTCTTACCCCCAACGCCAGTGCGTTTATTAATTGACGGCAAAGGTCATAATTTAGCGGATAAAGTGGGCTTTGAGCTGCTACAAAAACAGCTTAAACCGATGGCAAAACAAATGGCGAGCAAGGTCATCAAAATGTTGCGAGCCAATATTGAACAATTATTAAAAGCAGGTGAACGTCAAATTGGCGAACAAGCGCAAAGATTAATTGAACAAGCAGAGCAGCAAGCTGCGCAGCGTTTGGACAGCGAATTAACCCGCTTGCAGGCGTTAAAACAAGTGAATAAAACCATTCGCCAAGATGAAATTGACGCACTTAGTGCCGAGCGCGAGCAAATTTTACAGCACTTGCACAAAGCCACTTGGCGCTTGGATAGCCTGCGTGTGATTATCAGTAATAAGAGTAAATAATGGCATTAATTGATTACAATCCCCCACGCGAACCTTGGTTAGATGTGATTTATCACGACAACCATATTTTATTGGTAAATAAGCCGAGCGGTTTGCTTTCCGTGCCGGGTAACCAACCGCAATATTACGATAGTGCAATGTCGCGCGTAAAAGAAAAATATGGCTTTTGCGAGCCGGCGCATCGCCTTGATATGGCAACCAGTGGGATTTTGCTGTTTGCAATGAGCAAGCTGGCGGATAAAGAACTCAAGCGCCAGTTTCGCGAGCGTGAGCCGAAGAAATCTTATCAGGCACTCGTTTGGGGGCATTTAGTGCAAGATAGCGGCACGGTGAATTTGCCGCTGATTTGCGATTGGGAAAATCGTCCTAGACAGAAAATTTGTTTTGAGCGGGGGAAAAGTGCGGTAACAAAATTTGAGGTTTTACAACGCCTCCCTAATAACAGCACAAGGGTAAAGCTTACCCCAATTACAGGGCGTTCGCACCAATTAAGGCTGCATATGCTTGCCCTCGGACACCCGATTTTAGGCGATAAGTTTTATGCTCACCCACAAGCGAAAGCGATGTCGCCCCGTTTGTGTTTGCACGCACAATCCTTACAAATTCGCCACCCTTTAACGGGTGAAATAATGAATTTTACGGCAGATGTGCCGTTTTAATTCGTTCTAACCAATCACAGAAATAATGCGGAGAATTGGTGATTTAATGCTACAATTCTCCCCAATTCATTTTTACCAAATAGTAGAGAAATTATGTCCCGTCAAAAGAAAACACGCCGTATTACGGATATTATGCCAACACGCAAGGCGGATAAACCCGCGCAAAGCGCCCCAACTGGGCGTGGGCGTAAATTGACACGTTATGAATTAGATGCCAAAGCGCGTGAAGAAAAAAGAAAGAAAAAACACAAAGGTCTCGTGGCTGGCTCTCGCCATAGTCGTCAAGAAGAAAATAAAGCCCTTGAGCAAGATGCCAAGTTAGATCCCCGTGTGGGCAGCCGCAAAAAAATTCCATTAGTGGTGGAGTTTGTCAATAAGCCAGAAAAAGGAATGACCATTCCGCCTGTGGCTGTGGAAAAACCAGATGTGGAAAAAACAAAGGCGCTTGATCCAATGGTGGAACTTGAACAGCTTGAAAATAATGAATGTTTGAATGATTTATTAGATCAGCTTGAAGCAGGCAAAACCTTAAATGCCAAAGATCAAGCCTTTGTGGACGAATGTTTAGATCGTATCGCGCAGCTAATGGACGAACTAGGCATTCGTGATGAAGACGAAAATGCGGAAGATTTATACCGCACTTTTGAAACCATTGATATTAATCAGTTTAAATAATTTATGTGGATTTATCTTTTAATTGCCCTCGGGCTTTTGATTATTGTGGGAATGGCCGCCTATGCGGTGA
Source organism: Avibacterium volantium (assembly GCF_900635775.1). Taxonomy (NCBI): domain Bacteria; kingdom Pseudomonadati; phylum Pseudomonadota; class Gammaproteobacteria; order Pasteurellales; family Pasteurellaceae; genus Avibacterium; species Avibacterium volantium. Next base: position 39,775 of record NZ_LR134167.1, read on the forward strand.
AATTATTGCGTGCCTTGAAAAACCAAAAGCAGGCGTTAGAAAATGCACGCTTGGCGCGTGTAAAACGCCTAAAAGAGAGTATTGAGATTATCGCGCGGGCAATGCAAAATGGCGATTGCAATTTGTCTGAAGGGGTAATTCGATTAAAAATGTTGCTCGATCCCTTAGGCTTAAAAATCACCACTTATCCTGCGCTGGCTGAGCTTTATGATGTGGTGAAAGAAATGCCAACGCATCAAGCGCGTAAGGAATTAAAAAAGAACGAGCGTATGCGTTTAGATCTCACCCGTGAAAGCGCCGAAGCCGATCTTGAAAGCAAAATTTTGTTGGAATTAAATCAATTATTGTTGGATATTGAAAAATTTTAGGGGGAAATTAATGTCTGGAACTATGTGGGATTCCGCGTTAATTCAAAAATATAACTATTCTGGGCCGCGTTACACCTCTTACCCAACGGCATTAGAATTTAACGAAAATTATACTGAACAAGATTTCCAAGCGGCGGCAGCGCGTTACCCTGAGCGTCCGCTTTCTCTTTATGTGCATATTCCGTTTTGCCATAAATTGTGCTATTTCTGCGCCTGTAACAAAATCATTACGCGTCATCAGCACAAAGCGGATATTTATCTTGATTATTTGGAAAAAGAAATCAAAAATCGCGCCGCACTTTTCCGCAATCGCAAGGTAACCCAAGTGCATTGGGGTGGCGGCACACCAACCTATCTCACCGAGCAACAATCCAGCCGTTTAATGGCAATGTTGCGTGAGCATTTTCATTTTGCCGATAACGCCGAGATTAGTATAGAAATGGATCCGCGTAAAATTGAGCTGGAAACCCTTGATCATCTGCGTAAAATCGGCTTTAACCGCATTAGTATGGGCGTGCAGGATTTCAATAAAGCGGTGCAAAAAGCAGTAAATCGTGAGCAAGATGAAGATTTCATTCAAGCCTTGCTAGAACGCGCACGCGCTTTAGGGTTTCAATCCACCAATTTGGATCTGATTTATGGTTTGCCATTGCAGAATGTGGAAAGCTTTATGTTCACCCTGCAAAAAGTGATTGAATTAAACCCTGATCGTTTGAGCGTGTTTAACTATGCCCACTTGCCAAGCCGTTTTGCGGGGCAAGCGAAAATTAAAGAAGATCAGCTGCCCGCACCTGAAACCAAGCTCACCATTTTGCAAAAAACCATTGAAACCTTAAGCGATGCAGGCTATCGCTTCATTGGAATGGATCACTTCGCGAAACCTGATGATGAGCTAGCTATTGCGCAACAAAATGGCGTGCTACACCGCAATTTCCAAGGCTACACCACACAAGAAGATGCGGATTTGCTCGGTCTTGGCGTTTCCGCAATTAGCCTATTGGGCGACACTTACGCACAAAATCAAAAAGAGCTAAAACATTATTACGCAGATATTGAGCAAAAAGGCACCGCACTTCATAAAGGCTTTGTAATGAGCCAAGAAGATTGCTTGCGCCGTGATGTCATCAAACAACTGATTTGTAACTTCAAACTGGATTACGCCCCATTTGAACAGCAATATGGCATTGATTTCAAAACCCATTTTGCGGAAGATCTAGAATTGCTCGCGCCCCTTGCCGCAGATGGCTTAATTGAAATTGGCGAAAAAGGGTTACAGGTTTCCCCTGTTGGGCATTTGCTGATTCGTAATATTTGCTTATGTTTTGACACCTACTCAAGACAACAAGCCAGACGTCAACAGTTCTCGAGAATTATTTAATCTCAAATAATCCGCTCAAAAGATTGTTTTGGGCGGATCAAGGGTGGGCTTGAAAGTATCGTGCTAGTCAAAGAAATTCTGCATATTTAACTTTTTTATAACATATTCCTTTAAGTTATTTGTAAATCCTTTTGTTTCTTTTACAATGCCTAGCACTTAATGAAATCTATTCAAAGGAGAATATTATGTTGAAAAAATTAGCATTTTTTTCCACCGCACTTTTCGCTATCACTACTGCAAGCCAAGCCGTTGCAGCGGAAAGTTTGATTGAACGTATTAACAATAAAGGGACGATCACGGTAGGGACAGAAGGCACTTATGCGCCGTTCACTTACCACGATGCAAGCGGAAAATTAACTGGCTATGATGTGGAAGTTACCCGCGCTGTGGCAGAAAAATTGGGCGTAACCGTAGAATTTAAAGAAACCCAATGGGACGCAATGCTCGCTGGCTTAAAAGGCGGTCGTTTCGATTTAGTAGCAAACCAAGTGGCATTGACCACCCCTGAACGCCAAGCCACTTTTGATAAATCTGAGCCTTATAGCTGGTCGGGCGCAATGTTGCTTGCTCGCCAAGATGAAGATCGTATTCACAAAGTGGAAGATGTGAAAGGCTTGAAAGCTGCACAAACCCTCAGCTCAAACTATGGTGAGCTTGCAGTGAAATACGGTGCAGAAATTGTGCCGATTGATGGAATGGCACAAGGCTTATTGCTAATTCAACAAAAACGTGCTGATGTAACCTTTAATGATTCTTTAGCCTTATTGGATTATTTGAAGAAAAACCCAAATTCAGGCTTAAAACCATTTTGGGAATCCGCAGACAAAGTGGGGGCGGGCTTCGTTGTAAATAAAGGCAACGAGGAAGCACTGGCGAAAATTAGTGCAGCCATTGAAGAACTTCGTAATGACGGCACATTGAAAAAACTGGGTGAACAATTCTTCGGTAAAGATATCAGTGTTAAATAATTTCTTAGCTTCCTTACCCTTTATGACCGATGCTCGTGCTGAGCTGGTGATAAACGGGTTTCTCCCAATGGTTAAAGCAGCGGTATTGGTTTCAATACCGCTTGCTGTTGTTTCTTTCTTTTTTGGAATGATTATCGCGGTGGGCGTGGCGTTATTACGCGTTACCCCTGTCAATGGCTGGTTGCACCGTATTTTGTTGGCGATTGCGAAAGTCTATATTTCGATTATTCGCGGTACGCCAATGTTGGTGCAAATTTCTGTGGTATTTTACGGCTTGCCAGCGCTGGGCGTGTTTATCGATCCCATTCCTGCGGCGATTATTGGCTTTTCCCTCAATGTGGGGGCTTACGGTTCAGAAACCGTGCGTGCGGCCATTCAATCTGTGCCGAAAGGACAATGGGAAGCAGGTTACACCATTGGTATGACCTATATGCAAACTTTCCGCCGCATTATTGCCCCGCAAGCTTTCCGTGTTGCCGTTCCGCCATTGAGCAACAGCTTTATTGGTTTGTTTAAAGATACCTCTTTGGCTTCTGTGGTAACCGTAACTGAAATGTTCCGCGTGGCGCAACAAATCGCCAATTCATCTTACGATTTCTTGCCTGTGTATATTGAAGCAGGTTTGGTGTATTGGTGTTTCTGTTTCGTGCTGTTTATCATTCAAGCGCGGGTAGAAAAACGTTTAGATCGCTATGTGGCACGATAGGGGAAGGCAATGATCAAAGTACGCAATATTCATAAAACCTTTGCTGATAATCCGGTTTTAAAAGGGATTGATCTGGATATTCATAAAGGCGAAGTGGTGGTGATTCTTGGCCCTTCTGGCTCGGGAAAAACTACGTTTTTACGCTGTTTGAACGCCTTAGAATTACCCGAAAAAGGCACGATTGATTTTGCTGAAAAAGATCCGCTTTATGTGGATTTTGCCAGCCCTGATATTCAGAAAAAAATCCTGCCATTGCGTCGTAAATCAGGAATGGTGTTCCAACAATACAACCTATTTCCGCACAAAACTGCGTTGGAAAATATTATGGAAGGCCCTGTGCAAGTGCAAAAGCGCGATGCGAAAATTGTGCGTCAAGAAGCGGAATCATTGCTTGCGAAAGTTGGCTTGTTAGATAAGAAAGATCTTTACCCTTACCAACTTTCAGGCGGTCAGCAACAGCGTGTCGGCATTGCCCGCGCCCTTGCCATTCAGCCTGAACTAATGCTATTTGATGAGCCAACTTCTGCGCTTGATCCTGAATTAGTGCAAGATGTGTTAAACACGATGAAAGAACTTGCCAACGAAGGCTGGACAATGGTGGTGGTTACCCACGAAATCAAATTTGCGCTAGATGTAGCAGATGTGGTTGTAGTAATGGACGGTGGAGTGATTGTGGAACAAGGCTCACCGCAAGAATTGTTTGCTCACCCTAAACACGAACGTACCAAAGCCTTTTTACATCGCTTGAAATCAGAATGATGAGGGCATCACTGTACAACTAAGGTGCGGTGAAAAGTTTTATTAAATAAAGCCGATGAGCAATCATCGGCTTTTTCTTCGTTATTTCTAGAGAGAAAAATGTCGCAAAAAAACACCGCAATTTATTTATTAAGTGCGGTGTAATTTTATTTAGAATCTGAAATTATCAGCCCATACCGTATTTTTTTAATTTTTTGCGTAATGTGCCACGGTTGATACCAAGCATTGTTGCCGCGCGAGTTTGATTACCACGAGTATATTGCATAATCATATCAAGCATAGGGTGTTCAACTTCCGATAAAACTAATTCATAAAGATCGTCCACATCTTGACCATCTAATTGAGCTAAATAATTTCTGATCGCTTGTTTCACAGAATCACGAAGTGGTTTGTTTGTTACTTGAGATTGTGAATTTAATACTGAAACAGTCAGAGCTTCAGCTGGATTACGTTGTTGTTCTAACATTGTTGTCTTTATCCAATAAAATCAAATTAAAAAATTCTTCCAATGCCGTTATTTGCGCTTTCGCATTGGTAATGGCATTAAAAGTCTGTCTAAAACTGGAATTAGGTTGAATTCCCTGTAAATACCAAGCAACGTGCTTGCGTGCAATGCGATACCCTTTTTCTTCGCCATAAAATTGATGAAGTTCTTGAATATGTCGCAAAATAACACCGCACTTTTCTTTTAAACTTGGTGTTAAAGTTGTTGAGCCGTTTTCCACTAGCCCAGCCACAGATTGAAAAATCCACGGCTGACCTAGCGCACCACGCCCAATCATTATTGCATCAGCACCGGTGTAATCAAGCACCGCTTGGGCTTTTTGTGCCGATGTAATATCGCCATTGGCAATCACTGGAATAGAAACCTGTTGTTTCACCGCTTTAATGTTGTCGTACTCGGCTTCGCCCTCAAATAAACATTCACGAGTTCGCCCGTGAATGGTGAGCGCTTGCACACCTGCTTGTTCGGCAATTTTCGCGATTTCCACGCAGTTTCGATTTTGTCGATCCCAGCCTGTTCTAATTTTTAGTGTTACAGGCACGTCCACAGCACGCACCACCGCTTCAAGAATTTGTTGCACTAAATCGGGATATTGCAAAAGGGCAGAACCTGCCAATTTACGATTTACCTTCTTTGCAGGACAGCCCATATTGATGTCAATAATTTCTGCCCCATAGCCCACATTCACTTGCGCAGCTTGTGCCATTTCCTGCGGATCAGATCCAGCAATTTGCACAGCGTTAATGCCTACATCTTGATGATAAGCAAGACGTTGTTTCGATTTTTCTGTATGCCATACGCGCGGATTGCTTGCCATCATTTCTGAAAAGGTCAATCCTGCCCCATAGTTCGCACAAAGGCGTCTAAAAGGTTGGTCGGTAATCCCTGCCATTGGCGCAAGCAAAATACGGTTTTTTAATTGATAATCACCAATTCGCACTGCGCTACCCCTAACAAGTTACTACCTTTTAACACACAATCTATCGCCAGCCCCAACGGGCAAGGCGTGCTATAATACGCACTTTTCGCTCATTTGAAAAGCATATTTTTTGAACAAAATCTATTTTTTTCGCTTTCTTTGACTTTTATTCAAAATAATCCATTTTCCGCATAAAAAAATGCCCCGCGCTCTTGACAAGTGCGGGGGAATTTTCGCTTATTTTGCCACACCTGTAATACGACACCACTCTTCGCGGATTGCCACGGGATCAAGGGAAAATTGCTCTTGATAGGCTTCGCAAACAGATTGTGCTTGGCTTTCTAAAATGCCTGATAACCCGAGTTTGCCTTGTTTTTTTACGAGCTGGCTGATGGTTGGTGCGAGTTCTTTTAATGGCCCAGCTAAGATATTGGCCACCACCACATCGGCTTGCAGATCTTGCGGTGCGTCTTTGGCTAAAAAGAGTTGTAGGCGGTTGCTCACGCCATTTTGTTCTGAGTTGTTGCGGCTGGCTAAAATGGCTTGCGGATCAATATCAATGCCGATGGCACTTTTCGCCCCTAATTTCAACGCAGAGATCGCTAAAATCCCCGATCCACAGCCAAAATCGATGACTGTTTTGCCATTCAAATCTAGGCTATCGAGCCATTCTAAACATAATGCGGTGGTAGGGTGCGTACCAGTTCCAAAAGCTAAACCGGGATCGAGCATTACGTTCACCGCATTTTCATCAGGCACTTCACGCCAGCTTGGGCAAATCCATAAACGTTTGCCAAACTGCATTGGGTGGAAATTATCCATCCATTCACGTTCCCAGTCTTTATCTTCAATTTGTTCAATTTTATAAGCGGTTTCTTCGCTTAAATGCCCCGCACTTTTCAGCAAGCTGACAATCTGTTGCATATCTGTTTCCGCATCAAATAAGGCGATAACATCGGTGTTGCCCCATAGACGAGTTTCCCCAGGGAGCGGTTCAAAAATCGGGGTGTCTTGGCTATCCATAAAGGTTACCGAAACTGAACCGATTTCTTCTAAATAATCACTGATCGTTTCCGCTTGTTGATTAGTACTATTAATGCGGATTTGAACCCAAGCCATAATTTTTCCTTCTTAATTTATTTTGTTGCATTTTCGCCAAATTTATTGCCAATCAAAAAGGCAATTAAGCCAAACAATAAAGATGGCACAATGGCGTGAAAATCAAACAGTTTAATACTTGCGGCCGTTAAGCCTACATAACAGCCCAAGCCCACCACCATTGAGCAAATTGCGCCAACGGCATTAGCTTTTTGCCAATATAGCCCCAGCACAATTACCCATAAAAAGGCGGCTTCCAAGCCCCCAAAGGCGAAAAGGTTGAGCCAGATGATCATTTGTGGTGGATTTAACGCAGCTAAGATCAAAAGTGCGGTCAAAATTAGCGTGATTATTGAAGAAATCCAGCTAATTTTTTTCTGATTTTGCGCCATTTCTGGCTTGGCGCTGAGATATAAATCCTTCACAAAAATTGATGATGATTGAATCAGTTGCGCGTCAATGGTGGACATAATGGCTGACATTGGTGCAGCTAAGAAAATCCCCGCCACAATCGGCGGTAGCACTTGCAACATCAAGGTTGGGATCACCTGATCTGGCACTTCTAAGGCCGGCAGAATCGCACGCCCTAATGCTCCCGAAAGGTGCATACCCAGCATCACTAAAGCCAGTACCACTGTGCCGATTAACATTCCGTTATGCAAGGCTTTGCTGTCTTTAAACGCCATACAACGCACCGCAGTGTGTGGCAGGCCTACCACGCCAAAGCAGACTAAAATCCAGAAAGAGGCCATAAACTGAAAGCTGAGCATATCATTTGGCCCATAAGGGCTGGTTAAGTGCGGGTCAATTTCGTTAAGTTTTTGCACCGCACTTTCTACTCCGCCTGCAGCATAAATGGTCGCGCCGAGCAAAATGATCGTGCCAAGAATCATCACCATTCCTTGAATGGTATCGGTTAGCACCACGGCACGAAATCCGCCAATAAAGGTGTAAAGCCCCACGGTAACGGCAAAAATCAGTAGCGCATTGGTATAGCTAATGCCAATGGTAGTTTCTAACAAGCGCGCACCACCGATAAATTGCACCGTCATTGCGGCAAAAAAGGCGATGAGTAAGGCGATACAAGAAATCCAAACCAAATATTTATTTTTATAACGATAAAGCAATAAATCATTGATCGTTAAGGCTTTACTTTCTCGCGAGAGCAAGGCGAACTTTTTCCCGAGCGCGCCTAATGCCAGCCATACCGCAGGCACTTGAATCATTGCAAGCAACACCCAGCCTAAGCCAAATTTATACGCCGCACCCGGGCCGCCCACAAAAGAGCTGGCACTGGCATAGGTGGACGCGGTGGTCATCGCCAACACAAAGCCTGTCATTGAGCGATTTCCCACATAATATTCCGTTAAAAAGTCCCCTTTAGAACGTTTTGTATAAGCATAAATCGCCGCGCCAAACACAAAGGCAAGGTAAATCACTAGGGGGAAAATAATGCCAAGATTCATTGTTCCAATATCCTTATTTAACGTCCTTGTTCAGTGTCCTTGTTTTCTGGCTCAATATTTTCTAAATCAATCTCTTGATAGACGATTTTTACTATCCAATACGCCACCACAATAAATAGCACAGGCAAATAAATACAGGCTAGCTCAAACCAAAGCGGAAAGCCCAAAGGCCCTTGCTGCCCTTTTGGCAAATAAGCACATAAACACCAGCCCAGCACATAAAGCAAGGTCAAGCCAAATGCCCAACGCGCTTCTTTTGTCGCTTGCTGATAACGAGAATGTTGTTTCATAGTGTGAGTTGCACTCCTGTATTTTTCACCTTTATTGCTAGCAAAATCGAGGGCGAACCTCGTTGTTCGCCCGCGTCTAATCTTAGCAAAATATATCGACAAAAATCACCTTAAATATGCTGAAAATTGTTGGTTAATCGTTATTGCTGTTGAGCAAAAAAAGAGATTAGCCGGAATATTTCTCGCCAAAATAATTTCACAATTTTGCACCGCTCTTTTATACAAAATAAAGAAAAAATGCCGCAATAAAAAAGGCGTTATCTAAAACGCCTTTCGATCAAATAATGCAATTAATCGTGCATTCCCAATTTCTTCTCCAAATAGTGGATATTTGTGCCACCGTTTTGGAAGTTTTCATCAGATAAAATTTGATCGTGTAATGGAATATTGGTTTTTATGCCGTTGATAATGGTTTCACCAAGGGCATTTTGCATACGGCGAATGGCCACTTCACGGGTATCTCCATAGGTGATTAATTTGGCGATCATTGAATCATAATGCGGTGGCACGCTGTATCCTGTATAAATATGCGAATCCCAACGCACGCCCAAACCACCCGGTGCGTGTAAATGTTCGATTTTACCTGGTGAAGGTAAGAAGCTCTTCGGATCTTCTGCATTGATACGACATTCAATGGCGTGGCCACGCACTTTGATGTCTTCTTGTTTGATAGAAAGTGGTAGGCCTGAAGCGATTAATAATTGCTCTTTCACCAAATCCACGCCGGTAATCATCTCGGTTACAGGGTGTTCCACTTGAATACGGGTGTTCATTTCGATGAAGTAAAACTCACCGTTTTCATATAAGAATTCAAATGTCCCTGCACCACGATAGCCAATTTCCACACAGGCTTTAGCACAGCGTGAACCAATATCACGGCGCATTTCTTCGGTAATGCCTGGTGCTGGCGCTTCTTCCACCACTTTTTGATGACGGCGTTGCATTGAACAATCACGCTCTGCTAAATAAACCGCATTGCCGTGCGTATCGGCTAGCACTTGGATTTCAATATGGCGTGGATTTTCTAAATATTTTTCCATATAAACCATATCGTTGTTAAATGCTGCTTTGGCTTCCGCTTTGGTCATCGCAATGGATTCTTCTAAAGAATTTTCATCACGCACCACGCGCATACCACGGCCACCGCCGCCGCCAGAGGCTTTGATGATCACAGGATACCCAATGCGTTTAGCGATTTCTTTGTTTTTCTTCATATCGCTGCCAACAGGGCCATCAGAACCCGGTACACAAGGCACACCAGCTTTTTTCATTGCGTTAATGGCAGACACTTTATCCCCCATTAAACGGATTACGTCCGCAGTAGGGCCAATAAAGGTGAAGCCTGAGCGTTCCACTTGCTCGGCAAAATCAGCATTTTCAGACAAAAAGCCATAACCTGGGTGAATTGCGTCCGCACCTGTCACTTCTGCCGCAGCAATAATCGCAGGGATATTCAAATAACTTTTGGTTGAAGGCGCAGGGCCAATACAAACGGTTTGATCTGCCAATAAAACGTGTTTGAGATCGCGATCTGCGGTGGAATGCACCGCCACAGTTTTAATGCCTAGCTCTTTGCAAGCACGCAAAATGCGTAACGCAATTTCTCCACGATTGGCAATAACAACTTTTTCTAGCATAAGAATTATCTCTTAGAATTGTAAGGCGAAGCCACGCTCCGCCTAAATAGAAATGAATTATTCGATAACGATTAACGGCTCATCAAACTCAACCGGTTCGCCGTCATTAATTAAGATCGCTTTTACCACACCTGCTTTGTCAGCTTCAATGCGGTTCATCATTTTCATTGCTTCAACAATACAAAGGGCATCGCCCACTTTCACCGTTTGTCCCACTTCAACAAATGGTTTTGCATCTTGGCTTGGGCTGCGGTAGAACGTTCCCACCATTGGTGAACGCACTTGATGACCTGATACTTCCGTAACCGCTGGCACTTCCGTTACTGGAGTAGGCTGTGTCACTGCTGGGGTTGCAGGCTGTGCAACAGGGGCGACACTTGGTACGGTATATTGCACCGCAGTGGCTGAAGGTGAACCACGATTAATGCGAACAGATTCCTCGCCTTCAGAAATTTCAAGCTCCATAATGCCTGATTCTTCAACTAATTCGATGAGTTTTTTAATTTTACGAATATCCATAGTTTTTTCCTAAAATGTGAATATTTTTCACCGCACTTTATGGACAACACAAAATGAGTAACACAAAGTGCGGTGGTTTTTAAACTTAAATTTCCGTGGCAAAGATTACCTGAAAACGATCCTTTTTGCGACAAAATTCTGTCAATTTCGCGAAATTTTCGGCAAATTATGCCTTATTTGCTAAATATTGTCGCGCATAATGGAAAGCAAATTCATAGCCTTGCGCACCTAATCCGCAAATCACGCCTTCTGCCACATCACTAAAATAAGAATGATGACGGAACGGCTCACGTTTATGCACATTAGACAAATGCACTTCCACAAAAGGAATAGCGACAGCCAGCAAAGCATCACGCAGCGCAACACTGGTGTGCGTATAAGCCGCGGGATTAATAATAATAAAATCCACCTGTTGGAAACTTTGATGAATTTTATCGATCAATTTTTCTTCGCTGTTCGCTTGAAAGCAGGTTAATTCAATTTGATGTGCGGCTGCAAGATCCTGCATTCGTTGCTCAATGGCGGGCAAAGAAAGACTGCCATAATGCTTTGGCTCACGTTTGCCTAGCATATTCAAATTCGGGCCATTAAGTAACAAAATTCGTGCAGATGCTGACATAATTAATTCTTTTCCCTTTAACTTGTTGCATTATAATGATTTTTATAAAAATTGCCGTTGCCTTGTGGCTGGTCGAACCAATGCAAATTTTAATCCATATTCACTTTGACGATATTTTCGCTGTTCAGTTCCAATAATGGTAACGTTGAACCTTGCCACGGGCGAATAAGCTGATATTGCATAAGATCTAGCGTATCCAAGCCCGGCGTGGTATCTGGTGTGTAACGCTGCGCAATGCGAGCCAGTTGCGTTAACCCAAAACTGCTTTCTAAAGATGAGCTGATCACCGCCATAATGCCTTGTTGATGGGCCTGTTCAATCAGTTCAACACAACGCGCAAGGCTGCCCACTAGAGTCGGTTTAATAATAATTGCGGCTAAGTGCGGTTCTTTTTTCACCTGAAAATTTGGCTCGCGCACGCTTTCGTCCCACGCGATAGCAATGCCTGTTTCAGCGGCGAACTGACGGCTTTCTTCAGGGGTTTTGCAAGGCTCTTCCAAAAATTGAATACGCCCACGATGTTCAGGCTTAATATATTTGGCAAACAGCTGCGCTTTCGCAGGCGTCCAAGCTCGGTTCGCATCTAAACGAAGTTTCAAATCGGGAATGGCTTCTAAAAACATATCGGCGATTAAGCCATCGCGATTGGCTTCGTATAAGCCCACCTTGATTTTTGCGATTTTCTCGCCCTCAATTTGATTGAGTTCAGCGTACAACTCATCAGGATCGCCATAACAGAGCGGGGCGGTGCGATAATTGCCCTCAGCAGGTAATTCCCCTTTCATTTCTGCCAAGGCACAACTCAGCCCAAAGGCGACCGAGGGATAAAGCCCCTCAAGGGATAATTTTTGATTTTGACTGCGAGCCACGTCCCAATCTTTTAGCCACTGCTTGGCTTGGGCTTCTGCCTGTTCAAGAGTTTCTTGGCTAAATTCAGGCAGTGGAGCAATTTCCCCCCAACCTTCGTGTTCGCCACAGCGAATTTGCACCAACAACCCCTCGCGCAATTTCAAAAAGCGGTTGCGCAGCACCACTTGCGAATCCATTGGGATTTGATAACGATAAAGTTGATAAGAACGCATATTTTCTCCTTTTTATTCCTTAACTTTGTGCGCTGACTTCGCAATCCAAAAACAAATTAAACAAATGATCCCTAGCATTACAGACAAGAATGTCCCCGTAAGCAAGGTCGCAAGCAAACTGTGTAAAAAGAGCGATATATTTCTGCCAAATAAAACTTCCAATAAACTCAATGCAAAAAAGCCACAGAAGAACTCGATAGAAAAATGCAACAAAATCGAAATTTGAAAACATCCCCGAATAATGCCACTTTGTCGCAACGCATTACGCCATAAATGTTTATGCATTGCCCACAATTTGTAATCAATAAAGCTATAAAAGGCAATGAAGAAGCCAATGCCCACGATCATTCCTAATATAGAAAGAACATTACTGGACACCATTAGTCCAAAGGCAAAACATAACGCCGCATTAAATAACACCACCGCCGTCCAAAATAGAATGATTTTTTTGAGAGAGATTTCTTGCATTATTTTTTCACCTGTTTTTGATAAAGCACTTGTCCTACTTGTTGGATATGTTTGAGCAAGTCTGAGTGGGTAAGTTGTGAATAAATGGACAAATCGACCAAATAAGGAATATCTGAATCTTGTAATTCACCAAATAAACGATTCAAGGTTTCTGGGCTAATTTGTTCGCCCACCAAGGTTAAATCAATATCAGAACCTGCGCGATGCGTGCCTTTTGCTCTTGAGCCATAAATAATCACTTGCTCAATCTCAGGATAAGCTTGAAATAATGCCGTCAAACGGGAAAGTGTTCGTTCGGTTAAGCCAAATTTTCCTGACATAACGCCACCATTTTTTGTTCGAATTGACCGAAGAGCGGATAATAAATGCGGTAAATTTTTTCAATAATTTGATTAACCGTGCTTTCGTTATAGCTATGCACCGATAAAATGCGATCGTCAACCATATCCAACCACGCTTGCCCATCATCAATTAACCCGATATTAAAGGCTTTACGAATGGCATCGCGACTGCCTTGAATATCACTTACGCCTTGGTAATTGAGATAATCTTTCATCACACGCCAAGCTAACTCGTAATTATATTCAAAGCACTGCACCAAACCTTGCTGTTCAAACTTGTTTAGCTTAGGTTGTTGGACAAATTCTGTAAGCTGAGTAAAGGCGCGTTGATAATTCTGTAACCGTTGTTGCCAGCGAATTTCCTGTTTCATTTAATTTCCTTGCCTACTACGGCTAATTAAAGAAAAGCAAAGTGCGGTAAAAATTTTGAGATTTTTCACCGCACTTGATGATTATGGATTGCGTTTAAATTTACTGAAATCTGGCGCACGCTTTTCATTGAAGGCATTGCGCCCTTCTTGCCCTTCTTCTGTCATATAGAACAGCATTGTGGCGTTACCTGCTAGCTCTTGTAAGCCTGCTTGTCCATCACAATCTGCATTTAATGCCGCTTTTAAGCAACGCAACGCAATCGGACTGTTACGCAACATTTCACGACACCAACGCACGGTTTCTTTTTCTAACTCTGCATAAGGCACAACCGTGTTCACTAAGCCCATATCCAAGGCTTCTTGCGCATTATATTGACGGCATAAGAACCAAATTTCACGCGCTTTTTTCTGCCCTACAATGCGCGCCATATAGCTTGCGCCCCAGCCACCATCGAACGATCCCACTTTAGGGCCTGTTTGACCGAAAATGGCATTTTCCGCTGCAATGGTCAGATCGCAAAGCATATGTAAAACGTGACCACCACCGATAGCATAGCCTGCCACCATTGCCACCACAGGTTTCGGGCAGCTACGAATATCACGCTGAAAATCCAATACGTTTAGGTGATGTACGCCCGCGTCATCTTTATAACCGCCGTAATCGCCACGCACTTTTTGATCGCCACCTGAGCAGAACGCTTTTTCCCCTTGCCCGGTTAGCACGATCACCCCCACATTTTCATCAAAACGTGCATCTGAAAACGCGTGGATCATTTCTTTCACCGTCTGCGGACGGAAAGCGTTACGCACTTCTGGACGGTTAATGGTGATTTTGGCAATGCCATCGGTGGATTTGTGATAAAGAATATCCGTATAGCCTTCGCTATGATCAACCCACTCAACAGGGGCATAAAGCACATCATCTTTTGGATTTTGCATAATTAATTCCTTCGCTAAATAAATGTAGCTGGCATTATAGCTTAATCTGAGAATGACTAAAAGCGCCGTCCTTTGACAAACAAAAAGCCCCGCTTTCGCGAGGCTTGGGTTACCGCATAAATCAAAGTGCGGTGCTTTTTTGGGAAGAATTACGATTGACTTGCTGTGATTTTACCATCAACGTAATCAAGGGTAATAGTTTTCCCTGGGATTAATTCCCCTGAGAGAATTTGTTGTGCGAGTGGGTTTTCCACTTCTTGTTGAATCGCACGTTTAAGCGGTCTTGCGCCGTAAATTGGGTCATAACCAATTTCGCCGATGAAGTCTAATGCCGCATCTGTGAAGGCTAAGTGATAGCCGTGTGATTCCATACGTTTTTCTAAACGTTTTAATTGGATTTTCGCGATGGTGCGAATGTTTTCTTTATCCAATGGGTGGAATACCACTGTTTCATCAATACGGTTAATAAACTCAGGGCGGAAGTGTTGGCTAACCACCGACATTACCACTTCTTTCATTCCTTCATAGCCAAGATCACGGTTGCCTTGGATTAAGTCTGAACCTAAGTTTGAGGTCATAATCACCACGGTATTGCGGAAATCTACGGTGCGACCTTGACCATCAGTTAAACGTCCGTCATCAAGCACTTGTAATAAGATGTTGAACACATCTGGGTGCGCTTTTTCTACTTCGTCCAATAACACCACAGAATATGGACGGCGGCGAACGGCTTCGGTTAAGTAACCACCTTCTTCATAGCCCACATATCCCGGTGGTGCGCCCACTAAGCGAGATACGCTGTGTTTTTCCATAAACTCGGACATATCAATGCGTACCATTGCGTTTTCATCATCAAACAAGAAGTTGGCAAGAGTTTTACACAATTCTGTTTTACCTACCCCTGTTGGCCCTAAGAATAAGAATGAACCAATCGGACGGTTTGGATCAGACAATCCTGCACGGCTACGGCGAATGGCGTTCGCTACTGCTTCCACCGCTTCATTTTGTCCAACCACGCGTTTGTGTAATTCTTTTTCCATACGCAATAATTTTTCTTTTTCCCCTTCCATCATACGAGAAACTGGGATACCAGTGGCACGTGAAAGCACTTCTGCAATTTCTTCATCGGTTACACGATAGCGTAACAAGTGCATTTCTTTGCCCTCTGCACTTTCTGCTTGAGCAAGTTGTTTTTCAAGCTCTGGAATGCGTCCGTATTGCAATTCAGACATTTTGTTTAAATCGCCCACGCGGCGCGCTTGTTCCATTTGGGTTCGTGCATTTTCTAATTCTGCTTTAATATGCTGTGTGCCAGAAAGCGCTGCTTTTTCGCTTTTCCACACTTCTTCTAATTCCGCATATTCACGCTCTTTTTCAGCTAATTCTTTTTCAAGCATTTCTAAGCGTTTGCGGCTCGCGTTATCGTCTTCTTTTTGTAACGCTTGTTGTTCCAATTTTAATTGGATAATACGGCGATCAAGTCTATCTAACGGCTCTGGTTTTGAGTCAATTTCCATACGGATACTCGATGCCGCTTCGTCAATTAAATCAATGGCTTTGTCTGGTAATTGACGATCTGAAATATAACGATGCGAAAGTGTCGCCGCCGCAACGATTGCCGGGTCTGTAATTTGAACGTGATGGTGAATTTCATAACGTTCTTTCAAACCACGCAAGATAGCAATGGTGTCTTCAACACTTGGTTCGTCCACAAAAACTTTTTGGAAACGGCGTTCAAGTGCGGCATCTTTTTCAATATATTGACGGTATTCATCAAGGGTTGTCGCCCCCACACAGTGCAATTCACCACGTGCAAGGGAAGGTTTTAATAAGTTACCTGCGTCCATTGCACCGTCAGTTTTACCAGCACCAACCATTGTATGAATTTCATCAATGAATAAAATCACACGGCCTTCTTCTTTAGCGATTTCATTAAGCACGGCTTTTAAGCGCTCTTCAAACTCACCACGATATTTTGCCCCCGCAATTAATGCGCCCATATCAAGGGAAAGTACACGTTTATTTTTTAATCCCTCTGGCACTTCACCATTTACAATACGTTGTGCAAGGCCTTCAACAATCGCGGTTTTACCAACACCAGGTTCACCAATTAATACAGGGTTATTTTTCGTACGGCGTTGTAACACTTGGATTGTACGGCGAATTTCTTCATCACGTCCAATCACTGGATCTAATTTGCCACTTTCCGCACGCGCGGTTAAATCAATAGTATATTTTTCTAATGCCTGACGGCTTTCTTCTGCGTTTTGGTCGTTCACTGACTGACCTCCTCTAATTTGTTCAATCGCTTGTTGTAAATTCTCTTTTTTTGCACCGCACTTGCGTAATATTTCGCTTAAGCTGCCTTTTTCTTCTAACGCGGCTAATAAAAAGAGTTCTGATGAAATATATTTATCTTGCTTTTGCTGTGCGAGCTTGTCGCATAAATTTAATAAATTCACCAAGTTGCGTGAAATCTGCACATCACCACCGTTACCAGAAACCTGCGGTAAGCGGTTGAGTTCAGCATTAAGCTCGTTACGTAACATCGCAACATTCACGCCACTTGCAGTTAAAATCGGTGCAACGGAACTGCCCTCTTGATTTAACAAGGCCGCCATTAAATGCACGGGTTCGATAAACTGGTTATCTTTGCCTAAAGCTAAAGACTGCGCTTCGCTTAAAGCTTGTTGAAATCTTGTGGTAAATTTTTCTATATTCATAATCTATTCTTCCTCAATATTAAATTCTGTTGCCTAGCCTGTATGGCTCGGCTTGCTTGTTCAAGTAAGTGAGGACTAATTTGGTAATTTCAAGAGCAAAATGAAAAAATTTAAAAAAAAATCTATTAATCATTTTAGAACGATAGGTTGCACTAATGGAGAGTTTACTCAATCTCACTTCACCTTTATAATTGCGCCTAATTAACGATTTTCAATAAGGACGGAAAAATGCAATTTTCCAAAATGCACGGATTAGGCAATGATTTTGTGGTGGTCGATGCCGTTACGCAAAACGCTTACTTCCCCACTGAAACCATCAAAAAACTGGCGGATCGCCACACAGGAATTGGCTTTGATCAGCTTTTAGTGGTTGAGCCACCTTATGATCCCGATTTGGATTTTCACTATCGCATTTTCAATGCTGACGGCAGTGAAGTGGCACAATGCGGCAATGGCGCGCGCTGTTTCGCCCGCTTTGTTACAATGAAAGGCCTGACGGATAAAAAAGACATCGCCGTTAGCACCGCCAAAGGTAAAATGATCCTAACAGTGCAAGATGACGGAATGATCCGCGTGAATATGGGCGAACCTATTTGGGAACCAGCGAAAATCCCATTTATCGCCAACAAATTCGAGAAAAACTACATTTTACGCACCGACATTCAAACCGTATTATGTGGCGCGGTTTCTATGGGCAACCCACATTGTGTGGTGCAAGTGGAAGACATTACTACCGCCAATGTAGAACAATTAGGCCCACTATTAGAAAGCCACGAACGTTTTCCTGAACGCGTAAACGCAGGCTTTATGCAAGTCATTAATCGTAACCACATAAAATTACGCGTTTATGAACGCGGTGCTGGCGAAACCCAAGCCTGTGGCAGTGGCGCTTGTGCCGCCGCCGCAGTGGGCATTATGCAAGGCCTTTTGGATAACAAAGTGCAAGTGGATCTCCCAGGCGGCAGTCTTATTATTGAATGGCAAGGCGAAGGTCACCCACTTTATATGACAGGCGATGCCACGCATATTTATGATGGGGTGATTAGGTTGTAATTATCCATTATTTTGCACCGCACTTTGGTTTTCACGCTGTTTTTAATAGAGAAATTGAAATGTACCAACAACTCAACAATTATTGGAATTATCTGCGCATTGAACGACAGGTAAGTCCGCATACATTGAGTAATTACCTGCGCCAGCTTGAAGCGGTGGTGGCGTTGTTGCAGGAAAATGAGATTTCCCAGTGGCAGCAGGTAACCCCCAGCGTGGTGCGCTTTGTGTTAGCGCAAAGTAAAAAAGCGGGCTTGCACGAAAAAAGTTTAGCTTTACGCTTATCGGCATTACGCCAGTTTTTGAGCTTTCTTGTTCAGCAAGGAGAGCTTTCGGTTAATCCTGCGGTTGGCGTATCTGCACCGAAGCAAGGCAAGCATTTACCTAAAAATTTGGATAACGAACAGGTTCAACAATTATTAGCCAACGACAGCAAAGAGCCAATCGATTTGCGGGATAAAGCGATGCTAGAGCTAATGTATAGTTCAGGTTTGCGTCTGTCTGAATTGCAAGGACTGAACTTAAACAGCATTAATCTGCGAGTGCGTGAAGTGCGTGTAATTGGGAAAGGTAACAAAGAACGAATTTTGCCTTTTGGACGTTATGCTTCGCACGCGCTTCAACAATGGCTAAAAGTGCGGTTGTTGTTTAATCCAAAAGATGATGCCTTGTTCGTTAGCCAGCTTGGTAACCGAATGAGCCACCGTTCAATCCAAAAACGTATGGAAGTGTGGGGAATTAAACAGGGGCTATCTAGCCATTTGAATCCTCATAAACTGCGCCATTCTTTCGCCACGCATATGCTTGAAAGCAGCTCTGATTTACGTGTCGTGCAAGAATTACTTGGGCATAGCAATCTTTCTACCACACAAATTTACACCCACCTTGATTTCCAACATTTAGCGCAGGTTTACGATTCCGCACACCCGAGAGCGAAACGAAAAAAATCGTGAAAATTGCACTGCACTTATTATTTTATTAACTTATCACCCCACCAACACCCCAAACAACGGAATATCCCAACTTTCTACGGGTAATGCGTCCACTTGTTGGCATTGGTGGGCTAAGCCGATGGGGAGGAAGTTTTTTTGTTGCCAGTTTTGCAAAGTGCGGTCGTAAAAGCCGCCGCCCATTCCAAGGCGGTTGCCTTGTTTATCAAAGGCGACAAGTGGGGTAAATATGATGTCAAGTTCATTGGTTGGGAGAACATTTCGGACGTCTAATTTGGGCTCTAAGATGCCAAATTTATTTTTTTGCAATGAGCTGTTTGGATGATAGCGGAGAAAGAGCAAATTATTGGCTGAAAAAGGATGCAGAATAGGCAGATAAACGGCGATGTTTTTTTTCCATAATTGCTGAATTAGCTGTTTTGTTGAGATTTCGCCATCAAAAGAAAGATACAATCCGATATGCTTAGCTTGTTTTTTTTCTATGAGATCAAGGGCTTGTTGAGTGATTTTTTGTTCAGCAAGGTTTTGCTCAGCTGGGCTAAGAGATTGGCGTAATTGACGAATTTGTTGGCGAATAATTTGGCGTTGTTGATTGCGAGTTGTGAGGTTCATTGTTTTATGGAAGAACCCGAGATGCCGTTGTGAGTGGTCGGTCCTTGAACCCTACGGTTCAAGGGAATCAGTCGTTATCGTTTTTAGGCTTCTTACATCAGGGCTTGCGCCAAGGTAAGCTTGCACACCAACAATAGGAAACCGATTCATAAGATGTTAAGTATCGGCTCAGGGACGTAACCCACTAGCGAACATCTCAGGTAATCTTTAAATTTGTGGTAATACTAACGCAATTTAACCGTATTGACTAGCTTAATTTTTCCAATTCTTAGCTAAGATCATATTATTTCATCAGACATTCGTTTTTTGCGCCAAAATGCCTTCTAAAGAGTTATCTAGCTGTTTGATTTGTGTGCTAACTGCTTGTTCAATTTTCTGTGTAACTTGCTGCTGTTGGATAAGCTCATAGCTTAGATTTAACGCCACGATAGAAAGGACTTTTTCTAATTGTAAGATGCCTGTCCGTTCCTTCATCTCAGATACTCGTTGATCTAATGCGCGAGCAGCTTGGCGTAAGGCATCGTGTTGATCTTCTTGACAATTTAAACGTAAAACCTGTCCTAATACAGACAATTCAATGCTTTGCGATGACATACTTATCCTCAGTGAAAATAAATTTTTTCGCTATTATGCCATAGCAAATATTTTTCGTCATAAAAATCCGCCTGATTGTGGTTAGCTTAATCCAACAGTGCTAAACTACACCTATCTTTAGCAAAAGGAAAAAATTATGTCTGATATTCTCTCTTATGACGAATTAGAACAAAAACTCCGTCAAGCCACCATTCCTGTTACCGCCGCC
Organism: Avibacterium volantium; assembly: GCF_900635775.1. Classification (NCBI taxonomy): domain Bacteria; kingdom Pseudomonadati; phylum Pseudomonadota; class Gammaproteobacteria; order Pasteurellales; family Pasteurellaceae; genus Avibacterium; species Avibacterium volantium. Next base: position 60,345 of record NZ_LR134167.1, read on the forward strand.
GAATTACACGGCTTTCTCACTGGTTTAATTTGTGGCGGTGCGAGTGAGCAAAAATGGCCGATTTTTATGAATGAATTTACCAACAATGGCGAGGCCTACCCTACGGCGTTGTTAAAAGAGGTTTCGGCGCTCTACCACGATATTCAGCACAATCTAGAAGATATTGATAGCTTCAATTTTCAACTTTTCTTACCCGAAAACGGCGATGTGTTTAATGAAATTGATGCCCTTTCAGAGTGGACAAGCCACTTTTTGCTCGGTTTAGGTTTAGTGCAAGCGAAAATGGATAAAGAAACGGGCGAAATTGGCGAAGCCTTAGATGATCTACAAAATATTGCCGTGTTGGCTTATGAAGAAGATGACGATCCTGAAGAGTTGACGGAATCCTTAGAGCAAGTGGCGGAATATGTTCGCACCTTGGTGGCAGTGCTTTATGCTCATTATCGCCCTTACCAAACCACGCAGAAAACCGTATTACATTAAGGAGAACTTAAGATGGATCTTGCTTATTTAGCCCAAATCCCTGCCGAAGAATTTGTACAACGCCGTGAAAAATTGTTGGCGCAAATGGCGGAGAATTCTTTGGCGATTATTTTCTCAGCGCAGGAACAAGTGCGCAACAAAGACACTCACTATCCTTTCCGTCAAGACAGCTATTTTTGGTATTTAACGGGCTTTAATGAGCCTGATGCGATCTTAGTATTAGCCAAAAGCACGCAACAATCTCGCACAATATTGTTTTTACGCCCTTCTGATCCGCTAATGGAAACTTGGAACGGTCGCCGTCTGGGCGTGGAAAAAGCAGCTGCTAAATTAAACTTAAACGAAGCCTATTCCATTGAAGATTTTGCGCCACAATGGCAAAAAATTAGCCAAAATTTTACCGCACTTTACCATAACCCTGAGCCACAACCTTGGGGCAATAAATTGTTGGAGAAAAGTGCGGTGCAATTTTCGCAAGTTTTTGATTGGGCTGCGATTTTAGATGAAATGCGTTTAATCAAATCCACCAATGAAATTGCGCTTTTACAGCAAGCGGGGCAAATCACCGCATTGGGACATTTGCGCGCAATGAAACAAACGCGCCCGAACCGCTTAGAATTTGAAATTGAAGGGGAATTGCTACACGAATTTAACCGCTTTGGCGCACGTTTTCCGTCCTTTAATTGCATTGTGGCAGGCGGTGAAAACGGCTGTATTTTGCATTACAACGAAAACGATCAGACTTTGAAAGACGGCGAATTGGTACTGGTGGACGCAGGCTGTGAATTTGCTTACTACGCTGGCGATATTACCCGTACCTATCCCGTTAATGGCAAATTCAGCCAAGCCCAACGTGAGATTTATGAAATCGTGCTAAATGCACAAAAGCACGCCATAAAATCCTTGGTGGCTGGCAATAATATTCAGCAAGTGAATCAAGAAGTGATCCGCATTAAAGTGGAAGGTTTGGTGCGCTTAGGCATTTTGCAAGGGGAGGTGGATCAGCTGATCACCGATGAAGCCTACAAGGCCTTTTATATGCACGGATTAGGCCATTGGCTTGGTATTGATGTTCACGATGTAGGGCGCTATAGCCTTGAAAAAGACAGCAAATTACGCGATCGTCCATTAGAAGTGGGAATGGTGCTGACGGTTGAACCAGGCTTGTATATTCCAACCAATGCCAATGTGCCTGAGCAATATAAAGGCATTGGCGTGCGTATTGAAGATGATATTGTGATCACCGAATATGGCAACAAAGTGCTAACCAGCGCCGTGCCAAAAGAAATTGATGAAATTGAACAAGTGATGGCACATAACGCGTAATGACAATGAGGTAAAACGGGGCAAAAATGGAACAAATTGAGCATTATGATGTGATTATCGTGGGGGGCGCAATGGCAGGTTGCACCCTTGCTTTAGCGTTAAGAGCGCAAACTCAAGGTAAAATGCGCATTGCGTTATTAGAAAAGCAAGCGCCCCAACAACATCAGCAAAGCGGTTTTGATGCCCGTTGTATTGCTCTTTCAGCAGGTTCTTGCCAACAGCTTGCACAGCTCAATTTGCCCAACCAACAATCATTATGGCAACAAATTTCTCCCCTTGCCTGCCCCATTGAGCATATTCACGTTTCTGATAAAGGTCATAGTGGTTTAGTCGAATTTCACGCTGATGAATTTCAGCTAAAACAACTGGGCGCGGTGGTCGCCTTACAGCCTGTGGGAGAAATCTTGCTGACTGCAATCAAGCAATACGCCAACATTGATTATTTTTCCCCAGTGGAGATTGAGCAAATCCAATTTGATCAAGTGCGGGTAACAATTTCGCTAAAAAATCACCGCACTTTATCTTGTCAGCTGATTATCGGCGCAGACGGCACGAAATCTTTGGTGGCGAAATCTGCCAACATTGCGATCAACAAACTTTGCGATTATCAGCAAACCGCCATTATCACCAATATTCAAACGCAGCAACCACATCAGCAACGTGCCTTTGAGCGTTTCACAGCGCAAGGCCCACTGGCGTTGCTGCCAATGCAAGAGAATTTAATGTCCTTAGTATGGTGCGTGAAATCACCCGATGAGCTAATGGCATTGCCTGATGACGCATTTCTCGCTCGTCTGCAACAGCAATTCGGCTGGCGGCTTGGCAAATTGCAACAATGTGGCAAGCGTTTTGCTTATCCTTTGGCGTTATATCAAGCCAGCCAACATATTCATCACCGAACAGCGTTAGTCGGCAATGCCGCACAAACCTTACACCCTATTGCAGGACAAGGGTTTAATCTTGGTATGCGTGATGTGATTTGCTTGGCTAAATTGTTAAGTCAAGCCTTTATGCAAGGGCAAGATCTCGGCGCATATTCTTTATTAAGCCAATATGAAAATGCACGCCAAGGGGATCAAAAAACGCTCATCAACTTAACCAACGGCTTGGTTTCTCTCTTTGCCAATGAATTATTACCGCTACAAATTGGGCGAAATCTGGGGCTAATGGCAATGGCGCAATCTCATTTACTCAAACAGCAGTTTATTAAACCGGCATTAGGGTCTGTTGATAATTCATTTTACATTTGAGTTATCGTTTAAAATTAGCGCAATCGCGACGCCGTTCGAAACCAAGAGAGGTTCTCTTCGTGAGAACGGCAACAAAGAGTGCGCTAATTTTAAACATAACCCGAAGGGCTGGGGCTATTTTTCGTGATAACGGTGTTGAACGCGGTTCGTTTAGAATGGCTAAACTTCACCCCGTTCGCCTTGTTCTCACAAAAAATAGCCATCAGCTCAAATGTAAAATGAATTACCAACAGACCCTATGGTTAGAATAGTGAAAAATTTTGATCTGATTATTATCGGTGGTGGAATGGTGGGGCTTGCGCTGGCCGCCAAATTAAAAAATACCGCAATGCGTATCGCCCTACTCGAACCTAATCCGCCACATTTTTCTTTAACGAATATTGCTTATCGTGTCAGTGCGTTAAATCTTGCGAGCGAACATTTATTGCAAGAACTCAACGCGTGGCAAACCATTCAAGCTGAACGTGCCACCGCCTACGATAAAATGCTGGTGTGGGAAAAAGACAGTTTCGCCAAAATTGAATTTGACACCAAAGGTTTAGGCATTTCCCACCTTGGGCATATTGTGGAAAACCAGCTCATTCAGCATAGCCTATGGCAGCAGGTTGCCACGCAAGAAAATGTGGAAATTTTCAACACAACAGCGCAACACTTGGGCATTAACGAAAGCACCGCCATTCTCACCTTAACAGACGGGCAAATGTTAGCGGGGAAACTGGTTGTGGGTGCAGACGGCGCAAATTCTTGGTTACGCCAAAAAGCCAACATTCCACTGATTTTCCGTGATTATGGGCAATATGCCTTAGTGTGCAATGTGAAAACCGCAGAACCACATCAACACTGCGCCAGACAAATTTTTGCTCCAGATAGCATTTTGGCGTTCTTGCCATTACATCAAGAAAATCTGTGTTCTATCGTGTGGTCGATTCCGCCAGAACAAGCCAAACAGTTGAGCTGCTGTGAACAAACAGAATTCAACAAACAACTGAGTATCGCCTTTGATAATCAGCTGGGATTATGTGAAGTGCAAAGCGAACGCCAAGCCATTCCGCTTACCGCGCGCTATGCACGCAACTTCGCTCAACCGCGTATCGCCCTAATTGGCGATGCCGCACACACCATTCACCCGCTGGCAGGACAAGGAGTAAATCTCGGCTTGCAAGATGCCCTACTACTCGCGCAAGAAATCGAAAAACATTTTGCTCTGGGCTTAGACATCGGTGAATACCGCAACCTACGTTATTACGAACGCACACGCAAAGCCGAAGCGGTAAAAATGCTCATCGCAATGCAAGGCTTAAAAGATCTCTTCGCTGGCAACAACCCACTGAAAAAACTCGCCCGCGGCATTGGCCTTAGCGCTACCAATCAATTCAGCTTGTTGAAAGAACAGCTTATTCGGCAGGGATTGGGGATTTGACTTCAAAAAAACGCCCATTTTCGGGCGTTTTTTGTGGCTGTTATATTAAGGCTTCAACTGTGCTGTTTTTTCTTTAACAAGCGCATAGACAAAATACAAAATTGATGTTGCGCCAAGGCAGTAGTAGCCAATCCAAGCATAATCAGGGACATTATGTGCCATAAAAATGTACATAGTGAAAGAGAGGAAGCTAATAATTAATGCGACTGGTTTTGCTAACGCCCAAGGTTTAATATCCACCTGTTTGGTGTATTCTTCTTTATATGGCGTTTCCATTGGTGCAATTTTACCAATAATAAGCATGACCACTACATTAATCACAAAGAGAATGGAGATTAAGTGGAAGAAGTGAATGTCCACTTTAATAACAAATGAACAGAAAATGTAAGCAACCATACCAAAAATTAAGCCAAATTTTGCCGCAATTGGTGGAACGCGTTTGGTTAGCAGCCCCACTACAACTACACTTAAAATCGGAGCGTTAAAAATACCTTGTAGCTGTTGAATTAGGAAGTAAAGCCCTTCTGGCGCATTAGCAACCAGTGGTGCCACAATCATTGCAATGATTGCTAAAACTGTGCCGACAATCTTTCCGACTTTGACTAATTGAAGATCGCTCGCATTAGGATTGAGTTGAGCTTTATATACGTTGCGAGAGAAAAGCGTAACGGAAGAATTTAATGCGCTATTAAATGTTGAAAGCACAGCACCTACGACAACCGCAGCAAAAAAACCGACTAATGCTTCAGGTAAAACAAGGTGCACAAGATCTGGATAGGCTTGATCTGGCACATCAAGTTGTCCTTGGAAAATGTGGAAGGCAACAATTCCCGGAAGGATAATGAGTAAAGGTCCTAACAATTTTAGGAATGCACAGAATAGTACACCTTTTTGCCCTTCTTTGAGGTTTTTTGCGCCTAAAGCACGTTGGATAATAGATTGATTTGTACACCAGAAGAATAGGTTGGATACAATCATTCCGGTAAATAATGTGGAGAATGGGACAACGGAATTTTCATCGCCAATAGAATTAAAATGGTCTGGATTAGCTTGATAGACTTCTTTCAGCCCTTCCCAAGGGTTTCCTGCCCCGACATAGGCAAGCCCTAAAACGGTAACTAAAATACCGCCAACTAATAACCCAACGCCATTAATCGTATCAGATGCAGCAACCGCTTTTAAGCCACCAAAAATAGCATAAATTGAACCAAGAATGCCAATGCCCCATATCATTATCCAAATAGCAGTCGTTTTGCTCACGCCAAAGACCACAGAAACTTGGAATAAACTTTCCAATGCTAAAGCACCTGTATAAAGCACGATAGGTAATAAGGAGATAACATAGCAGCCTAAAAAAAGTAAGGAGGTGATCAGTAGTGTGCCTTTATCAAAGCGTTTTTCTAAAAATTCAGGGATTGTTGCTATCCCTAGCTTTAGATATTTAGGCAGAAAATAAAGGCGAATGCGGCAATGGTGATGGCTGCGATCACTTCCCAAGCCATTACGATAAATCCTTGACGATAAGCCAGTCCATTCAAGCCAACTAAATGTTCCGTAGAAAGATTGGTCAGCATCATTGAGCCTGCTATGAATACCGCGGTTAATGAGCGTCCTGCGAGATAATACCCTTCCGAGTTACTCAGATCGTCTTTTCTGGTGTACCACCAAGCTAATACAGCAACTAATGCCGTAAAACCTACAAAGGGAATAAAGGCTAACATAACGATTCCTTATATCTTGTTAGATAAGTTGATTACATCAAAGAAACTCCATTGATTGAAATATACATTTCAAATATTAGATAATCAAACAGAAATATTTCATTTTGTTATGGAGATCAAATTTTTGGCTAGGTACTAGATTTATGCGATGAAAAGCTCATCAAAGGGTAGAAAAATGCTTAAACCCTCATTTTTTATAAGTGCGGTGGAAAAAATGTGAGTTTTTATGTGCTTTTTTCTATTTTTGAATGGCAAAACACGATCTAATTCACAATTTTTTAACTTGATGATTGCGAGCCTTTGACCTTAATGCTATATATAAAAATAGATGATTTGTTTCAAAATTATCTAAAATTGAAATTTATATTCACAAAACTGGACCTTGTGCAATATAGTGGTATTTCGGCTTTGTAATCAATCTAACCTTTAAAATAGGAGTAGAAGAATGAAAAAAACACTATTAGCAATGTTATGTGGCGGATTGTTATTGACCTCCCAAGCGGTGATGAGTAAGCAGCTTGTGATTGGTGCCCCAATGAATTCTTTCGCTGATAAATGGCAAACATATTTACAAGATTCAATTCGTGATTTTGATGCAAAACACGATGATGTGGAAATTAAATTATCCGATGCAAATGGCGATCCCGCTCGTTTGTTAAATGATGTAGAAACATTTATCGATCAAAATGTTGATGCTTTACTTGTTGTCCCTACAGATCCAAATATTGTTAAGGTCATTGGACGTAAAGCACAAAAAGCCAAAATTCCGCTCATTATTGTCAATCGCAAACCTAATGATGAAGATATGAAATACGTTACAAGCTATGTGGGATCTGATGAGATTGAAGGCGGACGTATTCAAGCGGATTTTATTGTGAATACGTTAGATGGTAAATCGGGTAATGCATTAATTTTATTAGGGCCTTTAGGGCAAGATGCTGTCACTAAGCGTACTCAAGGTAACAAAGATATTTTTGCACAACATAAAAATATCACCATCGCGACAGAGCAAGAAGGAAAATGGGAACGCGATAGAGGGTTGAGTATTGCTGAAAATGTATTGGCCGCAAATAAAGAGATTAATGTTGTGGTGAGCAACAATGATGAAATGGCAATTGGGGCGTTGCTTGCATCACGCAAACTTGGACTAAAAGATGAAGACATTCTTATTGTTGGCTTAGATGCCACGCCAGATGCCTTGGAATATTTAGGCAAAGGGCTTGATGCTACCGTCTATCAATCAGCCAAGGGGCAAGGATCTGCTGGTGCAGAAGTGGCATATTTAGCGGCAAAAGGAGAAAAAGTGCCTGCCATCAAATGGATTCCATTTGAATTAGTTACTCCAGATAAAAAAGAGGAATATCAAGCCAAATACAAATAACACTCATACCGAAGGGCAAAGTGCTGACTTTGTCCTTTCCTTTAACTGATAAACGAGATAACTCAAAGTGCGGTTCATTTTTAGGTTATTTTTGGAGTGTAAGTGATGTTGAAAAAACTATTCTTCTTATTTCTTGGCATCTTCTTTATTCCCGCATTATTTGCCAAATCCTTAACCATAGGTGTGTCGATGTATAGCTTGTCGGATAAGTATCCCACTTATTTACAAGATGCAATGCAGAAATTTGAAAAGGCGCATCAGGATGTAAAACTCAAATTTGCAGATGCAAATGGCGATCCAGCAAAAATGTTGAATGATATTGAAAATTTCATTGATGTTAATGTTGATGCCATTGTTGTAATGCTAACCGATCCAAAAATTGTGAAATCAATTGGTTTAAAAGCAAAGAAAGCAAAAATTCCATTAATTGCCGTTACGGTTAAACCTAATGATGAAGATATGCAATACCTCACCAGCTATGTAGGCTCGGAGGAAATTACTAGTGGAAAAATGCAAGGCGAATTCGTGTTACGCACATTAAATGGAAAACCTGCTAATGCCATTATTTTATTAGGTCCTTTAGGACTCGATGCACAAATTAAACGCACAGAGGGAAATAAGTCCGTTTTAGCTTCCCACCCTGAAATCAATATCCTTTCCGAGCAAGAAGCAAAATGGGATAGAGCAAAAGCAATGGAAGTTGCCGAAAATTTATTTGCCGCACACAAAAATATTAATGTAGTGCTAGCAAATAATGATGAAATGGCAATCGGTGCATTACTTGCAGCAAGAAAAGCTGGGATCGCTGATGATGAAATAATTATTATCGGTATTGATGCGACACCAGACGCGCTTGAATATCTTGGTAAAGGATTAGATGCCACCATATTTCAGTCGGCCGCAGAACAAGGCAGAATGAGTATTGAACTGGCGTATAAAGCGGCAAAAGGAGAAAAAGTTCCTGCCATAAAATGGATTCCATTTGAGTTAGTTACACCTGATAAAAAAGCACAATATCTCAATAAATATAAAGAATAACTCTGATAAATATTGATATGAAGGAGTAGAGTATGAGTACAGCGACAAAATCGCCCTATATTTTAGAAATGCGTAATGTTTCTAAAACATTTCCTGGGGTAAAAGCATTAGATGGGATTAATTTAAAAGTAAAAAGAGGATCTATTCACGCCTTAATGGGCGAAAATGGCGCAGGTAAATCCACATTGATGAAAGTGCTTTACGGCATTTACACCCCCGATACAGGCAGTGAGTTAATTTTAGATGATAAACCTTTTAAACCTACCCGACCTATTGACGCTATTCGCCATGGCTTAACAATGGTGCCGCAAGAGATTTCACCTGCCGCAAATTTAACTATTGCAGATAATTTCTATCTTGGGCGTGAAATTACAAAAGGACGTTTCTTACTTAACCAAAAAGAAATGAATGCAAGAGCAGCAGAAATTCTCAATGATCTTGGCGTGCCAATGGATGTTACCGTCAAAATGTCTGAAGTCTCAGTCGCGAAAGCACAACTTGTCGCCATTGCAACTGCCGTCTCAAATGATGCGAAAGTAATTATTATGGACGAACCGACCACGGCATTGACTGAAACTGAGGTAGAACAACTTTATCGTATTATTGATATTGTGAAAAATCGTGGTATCGCCATTATTTTTATTTCACATAAATTAGATGAAGTATTTAAAGTTTCTGATGAGATCACCGTAATTCGTGATGGGCAATATGTTGGTACAAAAGCAACGTCAGACATTACTAAAGATCAGCTTATCGCAATGATGGTTGGACGAGATATGTCTGAAATGTTCCAACGTGAGCGTTTCGAGATTTCAGATGAAATTGTTGTTGAAGTTAAAAACTTTAGCCGTGCAGGAAAATATCAAAATATTAATTTCAAAGTTCGCAAAGGAGAAATTTTTGGTATTGCTGGCTTGGTAGGGGCAGGGCGTTCCGAAATAGTAGAAGGGTTATTTGGCTATAAACCAGCGGATAGCGGTGAAATTTACATTCATGGTGAAAAAGCTGAAATTCATAATCCCTTAGATGCAATGAAATACAAAATTGGTTTTGTAACAGAAGATCGTAAATTAACTGGGCTATTTCTTAATTTAAGTATCACTGACAATATGATTATGCCGAAAATGTCTCCTTACTTGGAAAACTTTTTGGTATCAGTAACTCGTGCGCAAAAAACAGCTTATGAACAAAAAGATAAGCTCAAAATTAAGGCACCAAATGTAGAAGTGATTACGAATAATCTATCAGGAGGAAACCAACAGAAAGTATTACTCGCACGTTGGCTTTTACTTGAACCTGATATTTTAATCCTTGATGAACCAACAAAAGGTATTGATGTAGGGGCGAAAGCAGAACTCTATAAATTAATGGTTGAGCTTTCCAAGCAAGGAAAAACGATCATTATGATTACATCAGATATGCTAGAGCTACTTTCAATGAGCGATAGAGTTATGGTAATGCACGAAGGACACCAAGTTGGAATTATCCCACATCAAGAACTAACGCAGGAACGCGTTTTAGAATTAGCGTCAGGCGCATAACAGCATTTATAAACAGATCAACATTCATTCAAACCAGTAAAATGGTGAAAACAGATGAGGTATATATTATGTCACACGCGACTTTAAAGAAAATCATAAACGCTTATGGAATGGTTTTTATCTTAATTGGACTCTTTTTAGCCCTCTCCCTCTCAATTGATGGTTTTTTCTCTGCTCGCACGGTCTGGAGTATTATTGAACAGGTTTCAATGTTTGGGATTATTGCTATTGGCGTAACGTTTGCAATTATCACAACAGGGATCGATTTATCCTCAGGCTCTGTCGTGGCACTCACCGCGGTAGTTTCCGCCTCTGTGGTTACTGGCGGGGATTCCGTAAGTGCGGCAATTCTCGCTTTTGCGATTTCATTAGCATTGGGCGCACTGCTCGGCGCAATTAATGGAACATTAACCGCAGTAGGCGCAATCCCGCCTTTTATCGCCACCTTAGGTATGATGATTATTGCGCGCGGTGCCGCACAATTATATTCAGATGGATGCCCAATTGACGCCTCCTCCGAAGCCTTTACTTGGATTGCCGATGTAAATGTTTTCGGCTTACCTGGATTGGTGATTTTATATATTTTGATTGTGATTGGATCACACATTTTACTTAGCCGTTCCACCTTTGGACGCCATGTTTATGCAGTAGGCGGAAATCTTAACGCGGCAAAAATTTGTGGTATCAATACCACTAAAACCTTAATTTGGGTATATACCTTAGCGGGCGCATTATCTGGTTTAGCGGGTGCATTGCTCGCAGCTCGCACCTATGCAGGTAACCCTTCTTACGGATTAGCTTGGGAACTTGATGCAATTGCCGCAGCAGTAATCGGTGGCGTGTCATTAAGCGGTGGTTTTGGTAGCATTCCAATGTGCGTAATTGGCGCATTGATTATAGGCACAACCAACAAAGGTTTAAATATGTTAGGTGTCGATCCTTACTGGCAACAAATTGTAAAAGGTCTAATCATCGTCTTTGCCGTATTACTTGATACCTTAAAACGTCGTAAAAAAGCAAGCTAAATCCCTCGCTTGGCTTAGCTAACAACCGCCCTTTGTCTTAAATCAAAAGTGCGGTTGTTTTTTCATTATTTTTTATTCATAAAAAAGACACTACTTTTTAACCGCTTTTTCTTTATCGTTAGTTTTACGCAAACGTTTTCGTTTTGCGCGAAATTCTTTTATAATAGGCGAGTTTTTTATTCATCTAACTAATGGTAAAGTCTATGTTGCAGATTTTTCGTGGCTCTCCAGCCCTTTCGCCTTTCCGTTTAAATCAACTCGCTCAACGCTTTCAGCAAGCCCAGCTTCCAGTGAAATCTTGTTATGCAGAATATGTGCATTTTGCAGAACTCAGCGAAGCGCTGAATGCGCTTGAAGAGCAAGAATTAACCCAGTTATTGCATTATGGTCCAACCTTGGCGCAACACGAACCGCAAGGGGAATGTTTTATTGTGATCCCACGCGTTGGTACTATTTCTTCTTGGTCATCAAAAGCTACTGATATTGCACACAACTGCGGTTTAAATAAAGTGGTGCGTTTAGAGCGTGGGTTGGCGTTTTATTTTGAGTTAGAACGTGCGTTAAATGAGCAAGAACAGGCTCAACTCATTAGCCATATTTATGACCGAATGATGGAAACGGTGATCCGCACACCACAAGAAGCGGAAGTGCTATTCCAACAACAGCCGCCAAAAGCATTTACCCGAGTGGATATTTTGGCTGGTGGACGTAGCGCGTTGGAGCAAGCCAATGTGGAACTTGGCTTGGCATTGGCAGAAGATGAAATTGATTATTTAGTGGAAAATTTCACCGCACTTGGACGCAATCCAACAGATGTGGAACTTTATATGTTCGCACAAGCCAATTCAGAGCATTGTCGCCACAAAATTTTTAATGCAGATTGGATCATTGACGGTGAAAAACAAGAAAAATCCCTGTTCAAAATGATCAAAAATACCTTTGAGAAAACCCCGGATTATGTGCTTTCTGCTTATAAAGATAACGCGGCGGTAATGGAAGGCTCGAAAGTTGGACGCTTTTTCCCTGATCAAGATGGACAATATCGTTACCATAACGAAGATGCGCATATTCTAATGAAAGTGGAAACTCACAACCACCCAACGGCAATTTCTCCTTTCCCAGGCGCGGCAACAGGATCGGGCGGTGAAATCCGTGATGAAGGGGCAACAGGGCGTGGCGCAAAACCAAAAGCAGGTTTGGTTGGCTTTTCCGTTTCTAACTTGCTGATTCCTGATTTTGAGCAACCTTGGGAAAATCCATTATCTAAGCCGAACCGTATTGCTTCCGCCCTAGATATTATGCTGGAAGGGCCTTTAGGCGGAGCGGCATTTAACAATGAATTTGGTCGTCCTGCTTTGCTGGGTTATTTCCGTACTTATGAAGAAAAAGTAAACAGCTTTAACGGCGAAGAAGTGCGCGGCTATCACAAGCCAATTATGCTCGCAGGCGGTATCGGGAATATCCGTGCAGAACACGTGCAAAAAGGTGAAATCCCTGTGGGCGCGAAATTGATCGTGCTTGGTGGCCCTGCAATGAATATCGGCTTAGGCGGCGGCGCGGCTTCTTCAATGGCATCAGGCAAATCGAAAGAAGATTTGGATTTTGCGTCCGTACAGCGTGATAACCCTGAAATGGAACGCCGTTGCCAAGAAGTGATCGACCGCTGTTGGCAAATGGGCGAAGACAATCCAATTCTGTTTATCCACGATGTGGGCGCCGGTGGTTTATCTAACGCAATGCCAGAGTTAGTTCACGATGGCGGACGTGGTGGACGCTTTGAGTTGCGTGATATTTTATGTGATGAAAAAGGAATGTCGCCGTTAGAAATTTGGTGTAACGAATCGCAAGAACGCTATGTGCTTGCGGTCGCCCCTGAGAAACTCGCTTTGTTTGAACAACTTTGCCAGCGTGAACGCGCACCTTTCGCGGTGATTGGAAAAGCGACAGAACAGCAACATCTCACCTTGCACGATGATCATTTTGCCAACGATCCTATCGATCTGCCAATGAATGTGTTATTAGGAAAAACACCGAAAATGACCCGCGATGTGGCATCAGCACAGGTGAATAATCCTGCTGTAGAGCAATCTCAAATTAAGCTTAAAGAAGCATTGCACCGTGTTTTACGCCTACCCGTGGTGGCTGAGAAAACTTTCCTGATTACCATTGGCGATCGTTCCGTAACAGGAATGGTGGCACGGGATCAAATGGTCGGCCCGTGGCAAATCCCTGTAGCGGATTGTGCGGTTACTACCACTTCTTTAGACAGTTACCACGGCGAAGCAATGGCAATGGGCGAACGTGCGCCTGTGGCATTGTTAGATTTCGCTGCCTCCGCACGCTTAGCGGTTGCGGAAAGCTTAACCAATATTGCTGCCACAAACATTGGCGATATTAAACGCATCAAACTTTCTGCCAACTGGATGTCGGCCGCAGGGCATAGGGGCGAAGATGCTGGGCTTTATGAAGCCGTGAAAGCCGTGGGGGAAGAACTTTGCCCGCAATTAGGCTTAACCATTCCAGTGGGGAAAGACTCAATGTCTATGAAAACCACTTGGCAGGAAAATGGCGAACAAAAATCCGTTACCGCACCGCTTTCCTTAGTTATCAGTGCCTTTGTGCGGGTGGAAGATGTGCGCAAAACCGTTACGCCACAATTACGCACAGATAAAGGCAGCAGCCGTTTATTATTGATTGATTTAGGTGAGGGCAAAAATCGCTTAGGTGCAACGGCATTGGCGCAGGTTTATAAACAATTAGGTGATAAACCTGCAGATGTAGTAAATGTGGAAAGCCTGAAAGGCTTCTTCAATGCAATGCAACAACTGGTGAATGAACAAAAATTGCTGGCTTACCACGATCGTTCAGACGGTGGCTTGATCATCACCCTTGCTGAAATGGCCTTTGCAGGGCATTGTGGTGTTTCTGTGGATATTAGTGCGTTGGGCGATAATGATCTAGCCGTGCTGTTTAATGAAGAATTAGGTGCAGTGATTCAAGTGAAAGATAGTGATCTGGCCACTGTTCGTCAGGCTTTCGAGCAAAATGGCGTATTACATTTATTGAAAGAACTTGGCACGGTAACCACAGACAATCAAATTGAAATTACGCGTGGCACGAAAGTGTTATTGAAAGAAACTCGTTCTGAACTGCGTGGTATTTGGGCGGAATTGACCCACAAAATGCAGGCATTGCGCGATAATCCAGACTGTGCCGATCAAGAATTTGCCGCGAAGAAAAATCCAAATGATAAAGGCTTCTCCGTGTCTTTAACTTATGATGTCAATGAAGACATTGCCGCCCCTTATATTGCTAAAGGTGTGCGTCCACGCATTGCTATTTTACGCGAGCAAGGGGTGAACAGCCATTATGAAATGGCGGCCGCCTTTGACCGAGCAGGTTTTGATGCTATTGATGTGCATATGAGCGATTTACAACAGCAACGTCATCACTTAACAGACTTCCAAGCCCTTGTTGCTTGTGGTGGTTTCTCTTATGGTGATGTGCTAGGTGCTGGTGGCGGTTGGGCAAAATCTATCCTATTTAACACCGCACTTCGCGATCAATTTGCCACTTTCTTTGAGCGTGAAAACACCCTTGCTTTAGGGGTATGTAATGGTTGTCAAATGTTAGCGAATTTGGCTGAAATTATCCCGGGAACAGAAGCTTGGCCACGTTTTGTGCGTAACCAATCAGAGCGTTTTGAAGCGCGCGCGGCAATGGTGCGTATCAATGATACAGCGTCTTTATGGTTTAACGGAATGGCAGGCTCTCATATGCCAATCGCGGTTTCGCATGGTGAAGGACGTGTTGAGTTCAAAAACGATCAACAACTTGCGATGTTGCGCGAGCAAAATTTGATTATCGCGCAATATATTGATAATGATCTCAAGCCAACCACTCAATATCCAGCCAACCCAAATGGTTCAGTGGACGGTATTACCGCACTCACTAACCGCAACGGACGTGTTGCCATTATGATGCCACACCCAGAACGGGTTTACCGTGCAGTTTCTAACTCGTGGTATCCAGAAGACTGGACGGAAGATGGCGCTTGGATGAGATTATTCAGAAATGCTAGAGTGGCGTTGAAATAATAACGCTTAGAAAAGAGAAAGTGCGGTGATTTTTCACCGCATTTTTTCTGATCGAGAAAAAGATCATTTCTAAAATGCCAATTGTTTGAGATTTCGTGGGGATTTATAATTGGCGAAAATTTCCCCTAACATTTTGAGGTATAAATAATGAACATTGCACTGATTATCGGCAGTTTAAGCCAAAAATCCATTAACCGTAGCGTAGCCAATTATATCGTTTCACAGTTCCCTGCAGACGTGAAAGTAACCGAAGTACGCATTGATGATTTGCCTCTTTATACCCAAGATCGCGATCAGGTGGACGTGCCAGAATATGATCGTGTGCGTGAGCAAATCAAAAACGCTGATGCAGTGCTAATTGTTAGCCCAGAGCACAACCGTGCAATGCCTGCCGCGACTAAGAATATCATTGATATTGCTTCTCGTCCTTACGGCCGAAATTTATGGCAGGGCAAGAAAGTGGCGATTGTTACGGCTTCACCGGGGGCTTATGGTGGAATTAATTCTGGTTTGCAAATTCGCCAAAGCTTGCAAAGCATTGGTACGAATGTACTAACCACCGCAGAAGTCTTTTTAAGCAAAGCCAATCAGGCATTGGATGAACAAGGCGAAGTGGCCGATGAACGCACTGCAGGCTTCTTAAGTAAGTTTGCGCAAACTTTTATTCAATGGGCGAAAGCATAAGGCAACGAATTAGAGCATAAGGAGTGAAAATGAGCGTAGATAAATTAAATGCAATTACTAAAGATGTGGGGGGAATTCCTGTCGCGTGTCTGCTACCACAAGCGGGTAAACGTACCATTGGCGCGTGGTGTTTTCTTGACCACGCAGGACCATCAGAATTTACTGACGATAATGAGGGATTGCAAGTTGGGGCACATCCACATTGTAATTTGCAGACATTTACTTGGATGTTAGAAGGCGAAGTGTGGCACCAAGACAGCCTTGGTTATCGTCAATTAATTAAGCCAAAACAAGTGAACTTAATGACCGCAGGTACAGGCAATCAGCGTGGCATTAGCCATACGGAACAAACCCCTGAGGGCGTGCATCAGCTTCACGCTGTACAGCTGTGGATTGCGCTTCCAATGAATCAAGACATTGAGCCAAATTTTCAACATTATCCTGAATTGCCCGAATGGCAAGAAAATGGCGTGAATTACATTTTAACCACAGGTAGCTATCAAGGCAGAACCGCGCCAACTCAGCAATATAGCCCGTTAGTTGGCGTAGATATTCAATTTCAGCAAGGTCAAACCATTACCATAGAACAACAGCCAAACTTTGAATATGGCGTACTTGTGCTGAAAGGTGAAGTAGAAATCGAAGGACAAGTTTACCAACAAGATCAACTAGTTAGCTTAACGGATTGCCAAGCTCACGAATTCAAAATCAAGGGCGAAGCTGACAGCCATATTATGCTGTTAGGCGGAGAACCATTACCACATAAAACCTTAGTGTGGTGGAATTTCGTGGCAGACAGCCAAGATGCCTTACGCCAAGCGATAGCGGATTGGAATAACGGGCATTCCCGTTTTGGACATATCGATCTAGAAGGTACGAGATTACGCCGCTTAGTCGCCCCTGAAATTCCTACCCGATTAGCAGAATAATTCATTTTTCGTTTAAGCCCTTTGCCAAAAGGGCTTTGTTTTAGGAGAAAATTTGTAAAAAAACACCGCACTTTTTCTCTCCTTATTCCCCTATAAACGCCAAGGCTTGCTCCACAACTTCTATGCCAGCCCCGGCTTTATGGGCGTTTTCGCTGAGATGTCTGCGCCATTGGCGTGCGCCTTTACAGTGTTGAAATGCACCAAGCATATGGCGGGTGATGTGGTTGAGGTGTACACCTTGGGAAAGTTGTTGCTCAATATAAGGGAACATTTTTTCCACCGCTTCTCTTGGGCGCACAATTGGGCTTTGCGGATCAAACAAGGCTTGGTCAATGTAACCCAATAAACTTGGGTTTTGATAGGCTTCACGCCCCACCATTACGCCATCTACATAATTCAAATGAGCTTGAATTTCTTCAATAGTTTTAATCCCACCGTTAATACTAATCCACAATTGTGGAAAATCCCGTTTCAGTTGGTAAACCCGATCATAATCAAGTGGCGGGATTTCGCGATTTTCTTTTGGGCTTAAGCCACTAAGCCACGCTTTGCGCGCGTGAATGATCAGCTCTTGGCAGCCCGCGTTTGCTACTTTTTCGACAAAATCACACAGAAATTCGTAGCTGTCTAAATCATCAATACCAATACGCGTTTTCACCGTAACGGGAATGTTCACGGCGGATTGCATTTGTTCAACACACTGAGCAACTAAATCCGCTTTTGCCATTAGGCACGCACCAAACATTCCATTTTGTACGCGATCAGAGGGGCAACCTACATTGAGATTAATTTCTTGATAGCCCCGTTGTTCTGCCAACCTAGCACAATGTTGCAACTGATCGGGATCACTACCGCCAAGCTGAAGTGCCACAGGATTTTCCACCAGATCAAATTCTAAATGATCGTATTTGGCGTGAATGATCGCCCCTGTGGTGACCATTTCCGTATAAAGTAAGGCGTGCTGGCTAAACTGACGGTGAAAATAGCGGCAATGGCGGGTTGTCCAATCGAGCATTGGGGCGACGGAAAACCGCCCACGATAAAAGTGCGGTTGTTTTTCAGTGAGTTTTTTTTGTTCCATTATTTGGTTTCTTCTTGTACGGCTTGTTTTGTTACTTCTTGTTTCACTGCGTCTTGTTTTATGGCCTCTTGTTGCTTCGCCTCCTCTTGGATACGTTGGCGGAAGCGTCCTGCAGCAAAATGATAGAACGGTTTTGCGTTAAATTGGCGTGAAATAATAGAAGCGATAAGGCTACAAATCAAGAGCCAAAATAGCACGGGCTCGCTTGATGTCATTTCCATTACCACCACACTTGCCGTAACCGGGGATTGGGTTGCGCCAGCCAAAAACGCCGCCATACACAATAAAACCAGTAAACGCTGATCGACAATGCCGCCAGTCAGCGCCCAGATCTGCGCTCCAATGCCTGCGCCTGTGGTTAATGATGGGGTGAAAATCCCCCCTGCCGTGCCTGTCCAATAAGTGGCAACGGTAGCAAACAGTTTGCTTATTCCTACTTCGCTACCAATTTCTGCGCCGCTCAGTGCTTGGGTAACCACATCATAGCCTGTGCCGTAAGTTTGTCCGTGAGTGAATGTCCCAAGCCCTGCAAGGATTAAGCCTAAAATAAAGGCGGTATAAATAGGGTGGCGGCGAATCCAACCACGAATTTTTGCAGGTGCACTGCCTGCCACACCTTTGGCTAATAATTTCGCGAAAATGCCACCAAATATGCCACTTACTACGCCACATAACATTACCCATAAGAACATATAAGGCACGGAGGTTTCCCCTTGATAATTCGGGAAATAAGGGTTATTGCCTTCAATGGCAACCAAAATAAACCCAGCGGTCAGCACGCCGAGTAACACACGGCGTTCCCAACGTAACAAAATGCCACGGCCTAATTCTTCAATAGCAAAAATCACCCCAGCTAACGGCGCATTAAAGGCCGCGGCTAAACCGCCAGCTGCCCCTGTTGCCATTAATTCATTGGCGTTTAAGCCCTTGAATGCCAAGCCGTGGCGGCGGCACACATTGCCCCACGCATACATTACCGCCGCGCCCACTTGCACAGACGGCCCTTCGCGCCCCACAGAAGCACCAAATAACATCGCTAAAAACGTGAGTGGAATTTTCCACAGCGTTTGCCCAAAGGCAATGAGCTTACTTTTATTGGCGCTGTACGGCATATCAATAGAGGCAATCACCTGCGGAATCCCACTGCCCGAAACATAAGGGGTATATTTTGCGGTAAACCAAGCTAAAAATGCCAAACCTAAGGGCAGCACTAGCCATACGGCATAAGGATATTTTGCACTCCATTGGGCATTCCAATGTAAGGCAAGATCGGCAAATTTCGCAAAGCCCAGTGAGAATAAGGAGACCAACGCCGCGCCGATCAATAAACAGGAAAACTCAATGGTTTTACGCGAAATACGATAGCTTTGGCGTAATTTTCGGTGAATAAAATGACGAATTTTTTGGGTGAGTCGCTTTAACATTTTAGATGATTGAGATGAAAATAAATTGTGGAAAATTATAGCAATATTTTCGTGCGTGAGATATGGCAAGGATCAAGAAGATGAAAAATAGGCAAAAAAAATCACCGCACTTATTTCGCGAATAAAGTAAAGTGCGGTGAGATTTTTTTAATTTTATCTCCTAAAAGTTAAAGCACAAAGTATTTATCTAGATTAAGAATCTGGAGATTAATCTAAGGACTAACTTATATCTGACACAACTTGGGATTGAAAACATTCTTTATGATAGGAATAAATGCAGTCTAAGCAAAACCCCAAAATATTTTTCATAGAAATACCCCTTCTCCCTATTAAATCAATACAAATTATCATTTAGTCAAGCTTAGCTTAATACTGCTATGATTTACGGCAATTAACTCCCTACTAACTAAGGAAACAAAAATGACTGATAATTCAATCAAAAAATGTCCGGTTACCCACTTAACCACCGATTTTGGTGCGCCAGTGGTAGATAACCAAAACAGTTTAACCGCAGGGCCACGTGGGCCACTTTTAGCCCAAGATGTGTGGCTGCAAGAAAAATTAGCGAACTTTGTGCGTGAAGTGATTCCTGAACGCCGTATGCACGCGAAAGGTTCTGGTGCATTCGGGACATTCACCGTTACCCACGATATTACCAAATATACCCGTGCGAAAATTTTTAGTGAAATTGGTAAGAAAACAGAAATGTTCGCGCGTTTTACCACAGTAGCCGGTGAGCGTGGGGCGGCAGATGCAGAGCGTGATATTCGCGGTTTCGCACTGAAATTTTACACCGAAGAAGGTAACTGGGATATGGTGGGCAACAACACGCCTGTATTCTTCTTGCGTGATCCGCGTAAATTCCCAGATCTTAACAAAGCGGTAAAACGCGATCCACGCACCAATATGCGTTCAGCGACTTACAACTGGGATTTCTGGACATTGTTACCAGAAGCGCTCCATCAAGTAACCATCGTGATGAGTGATCGCGGTATCCCGGCAAGTTATCGTCATATGCACGGCTACGGATCGCACACTTATAGCTTTATTAATGCAGAAAATGAGCGTTTTTGGGTGAAATTTCACTTCCGCACACAACAAGGCATTAAAAATCTTACCGATGCTGAAGCAGAAGCGATTATCGGTAAAGATCGCGAAAGTCACCAACGTGATTTATATGAAGTCATTGAGCGTGGTGATTTCCCGAAATGGACGATGTTTGTGCAAATTATGCCAGAAAAAGACGCGGAAAAAGTGCCTTATCACCCTTTCGATCTTACCAAAGTATGGCCGAAAAAAGATTATCCATTAATTGAGGTGGGTGAGTTTGAACTCAATCGCAATCCAGAAAACTTCTTCTTAGATGTAGAACAATCTGCGTTTGCACCAAGTAATTTAGTGCCAGGAATTAGCGTATCACCAGACCGTATGCTACAAGCGCGCTTGTTCAACTATGCAGACGCACAGCGTTATCGTTTAGGCGTGAATTATCAGCAAATCCCTGTAAACCGTGCACGTTGCCCTGTACACAGTAACCACCGTGATGGTCAAGGACGTGTGGACGCAAACTATGGTAGCCTGCCGCATTATGAGCCAAACAGCTTCAGCCAATGGCAAGAGCAACCGCAATACAAAGAGCCACCATTGAAAATCACTGGCGATGCGGATTTTTGGGATTATCGCGAAGATGACGCAGATTATTTCAGCCAACCGCGCGCGTTGTTCCAGTTAATGACTGAAGAACAAAAACAAGTGCTTTTTGAAAACACCGCACGCGCCTTGGGCGATGCCCCTGATTTTATCAAGCAACGTCATATCGACAACTGCACCAAGTGCGATCCAGCCTATGGCGAAGGCATTAAGAAAGCGTTAGGTTGGGAATAGTCCTACAATAAAAGCACCTTGTTTTATTGCCCACTAAAAGTTGAATTAAATAATTTAACACAAGGGGGGAGATTAACTAGGTGCTTTTTTATTTTCTTGTATCGCATCTCTTCAATAAAATGATTTTTTATCGTAGGAAAGGTTAATGGAACTGATATTTTACATGATAACAAACAGGCATTTTTTTACTTAATATAAAAAGAATTAAACCGTTGCTTAATATTTTATTTAAAGAGAAAAATTCGTAAAAATTCAACCGCACTTATTTTTTCGTATAAAAATAAAGTGCGGTTGAAAATCATTGAATTTTTGTGGGCTACAGAAAATTCTATTTCTAAATATCCACTACAGGCTTAGTCTTCCGTCCAGCGTTTAAAAATAAGCGACGTATTCACTCCACCAAAGGCGAAGTTATTATTCATAACATAATCTGTGTGAATTTCTCTTGCGGCGTGGCGGATATAATCTAACTCACCACAACGTGGATCGATATTGTCTAGGTTGAGCGTTGGGGCAAACCAGTTATCTCGCATCATTTCGATGGAGAACCAAGATTCTAATGCACCGCACGCACCGAGAGTGTGTCCAAGATAGCTTTTTTGAGAACTAAGGGGTACGTTACCAAATAAAGCAGCGGTGGCAAGGGTTTCTGCAATATCACCTTGCTCTGTGGCGGTGCCGTGTCCATTTACATAGCCAATTTGCTCAGGACGTAAGCCTGCGTCTTCTAAAGCCAATTCCATACAGCGTTGCATCGTTTCTTTTTTCGGACGCGTGATATGGCTACCATCGCTGTTCGCTCCATAGCCTACGACTTCCGCTAAGATTGTTGCATTACGCGCTTTGGCGTGTTCAAGTTCTTCTAAGACGAAGATCCCAGCGCCCTCACCGATCACCAAGCCATCACGATCCTGATCATAAGGGCGCGGTGTTTGCAGTGGTTGGTCATCACGACGACTTGCGGCGTAAAGGGAGTCAAACACATAAACTTGTGAAGGGCAGAATTCTTCACCACCGCCTGCTAACATCATTGGGATCATTCCATATTTGATCGCTTCATAGGCATAGCCAATGCCTTGGCTGCCTGATGAGCAGGCGCTTGAGGTGGGAATAATGCGTCCGCTTAAGCCAAAGAAAATGCCGATATTTGCCGCTGTGGTATGGGGCATCATTCGCACATAAGTATTAGCGCTGCTGGTGTTTGGATAGCCTGCCATCATTAAGCCAAGATCTTGAATATCTTTGGTACTACCTGATGATGAACCACTTGCTACCCCCATATTGCCATTGAGTACACAAGGATCTAGTTCGCCATTTTGCAATAACCCTGCATTTGTTAGCGCCATTTCAGCAGCATCAACACAAAGCTGAGCCACTTTCCCCATACTGCGTAACTGCTTACGATTCCAATGGCTTGGCGGTGTGTAATTGTTGATCGGCGCACCAAGACGAGATTCAATTTCTCCGTCTAACTTGCCCCAATCCATTGTTTGCACCGCATTTTTTTGTTTCGCAAAGGCTTGCTTAATGCTCGCCCAATCACGCCCAAATGCGGTAATACCGCCAACACCTGTTACCACAACTCGTTTCATCATTTGTTCCTTAGCATAATCCGCCATTTACGGCGATCACTTGGCGAGTAATATAGCCTGCTTTTTCATTCATTAAGAAATCGACTGCGTGTGCCACTTCCTCAGGTTCTCCCATTCTTGCAACAGGAATGGCTTTGAGAATATCTTCAACAGGTACATTTTCGTCTAAAATTTCTGTATTAATTAACCCCGGAGCAACACAATTTACCGTGATTTTGCGTTTTGCTAATTCCACGGCAAGGGCTTTTGCCGCGCCAATAATCCCCGCTTTTGAGGCGCTGTAATTCACTTGTCCACGATTTCCAATTAAGCCAGACACGGATGTGATACACACAATTCGCCCTGCTTTTCGGCGGCGGATCATCGGCATCATAATGGGGTGAAGAACATTGTAAAAGCCATCTAAATTGGTGCGTAACACAATATCCCAATCTTCATCGGTTAATGCAGGAAAAGCATTATCTCGGGTTAATCCAGCATTGAGCACCACACCATAGTAAGCCCCAAATTGCTCAACATCAGCCAGTAATTTTTGTGCGGTGTCATCACGATCACTCACATCAAATTGCAAAATGCGTACATTTTGTCCCATTGCTCGAATTTGTTCTGCCACTGCTTGTGCTTCTGCCACTCGACTACGGCAGTGCAATACAATATCAAAGCCTGATTGCGCCAGCTGTAACGCAATGGCTTTGCCAATACCCCGGCTAGAGCCTGTAATTAATACGCTATTTGTCATACTTTTTTCTCTTTTGGTGGACGCAATACATTCAGCGTCCCTTCAATAATCAGTTCATTCGTATTTTTATTTCGCAGTTGGCAATCAAATACGCCAAAGCCAGTGTCATCTTCAAGAGAGCGCTGAATGCGAATTTCCAATGTGCTGCCAACAGGAATATTTTGCTGATAAATATGTAATTTTCTTGTACCAAGCCAATAACCTAGCCCAATAGGCTGACCTGCTCGAACACATTTACAACCCGCCCAAGCCGCAATGCCCTGAGCCATAATTTCAGCCCCTACAAAACTTGCTAGTTTGCCATTTTTTAGCAAAATATGATCCGCACTTACCTGTGCTTGCGCAATGAGAAAATCTTCCCCAAATTCATCAATTTGTTGTAATAGCACCATTTCACCACTGTGTGGCAAAAGTGGCGCAATATGGGTAATCGGGCAGGTTAAATCAAACATCGCTTTCTCCCAAAATGATCACCGTATTATTGCCGCCAAAAGCAAAGGAGCTGCTTGCACCAATGCGTTTTCTGTGCGTCCAGCGGCTGTTATCGTCTGTAATCGCAACCTTCGGTAAGGCAGGATCGGGCTCGCCGTCCCATAATTGTGGAGGCAATTTCCCCTCGGGATTGAAATCAGAATGAATCATTCCCCACAAAATCGCTGCTTCTACTGCGCCGGCAGCGCCTAATGTATGCCCTGTGTAGGGTTTTGTTGTGGTGCAAGGGGTATTTTCACCAAACACATTATGCACCGCTAAAATTTCCATTTGATCGTTATGGAGCGTGCCTGTGCCGTGCAAATTGATCCAACCGATTTCATCTGCCGCAAGCTGGCTATTTGCTAAAGCGGCTCGAAATGCCGCAATCGCTCCTTCGCCCTCGGGGTGTGGGGAAGACATATGATACGCATCACTACTCGCGCCATAGCCTAATA
Source organism: Avibacterium volantium (assembly GCF_900635775.1). NCBI lineage: Bacteria > Pseudomonadati > Pseudomonadota > Gammaproteobacteria > Pasteurellales > Pasteurellaceae > Avibacterium > Avibacterium volantium. The sequence continues at coordinate 84,889 of NZ_LR134167.1, forward strand.
ATTCCACCGATTGTCCTAAAGGTTGTTTAGACAGCACAAACATTGCTGCACCCTCGCCAATATTAATCTCTTTACGATTTGCTGAAAGCGGATTCGTTTGGCTATCAGATAACACAGACAAGGATTGAAAGCCCTTAATGGTTAAAGGCGATAAGGTATCCACACCGCCACAAATCACCGCATCACATAGATTATTTTTCAATAATCGTGCCGCACTCATTAAGGCTCTTGCCCCAGACGTGCAAGCGGTGGAAATGCCATAACATAAGCCATTCAAACCATATTGCCACGCGACAAAATCGGCGGGTGCAGAAAAATATTGTTGCTGTTGTTTAAAAGACACTTTCGACCAATCTTGATGTTCTGCGGCTTGCTTAAATACTTCAATGTTTTCATCTACGCCTGTGGTGGATGTCCCCACCACCACGGCAATGCGATGTTTGCCGAACGTCTGAATGGCTTGCTCAATCTGCGTTTCTAGCTGGGCTAAACAATGCCACAAAAGCTGATTATTACGGCTACGATGTTCGGCGGGAACAGTATCTTGAAAAGGGCGAAGTGGCACATTCACCGCACCATACATTCGTGCATTGTCTGACAGCCCATTTTCACTAAATGGCGTATCACACAAACTTAACGTAGAAGGTGCGCCTGATAATAAGGTTGAAATATGGGCTGCCAGCCCCTCGCCTAAACTACTTACCACCGCAGGTTGCGATAAATACAATTTACTCACATTATTCCTTAATTTAGTAACGTTACACGCCAGTGGCTGTGGTCGGTTAAATCAATTTTCCACGCAGGGGATTGCCCTTCAATCGACCACACTGGTTTGTGATTAATAAAATAAACTCGTTGTTTACCTTGCATTTCCACTGCGCTAAATGGAAAAAGCGAAGCGTCTGGGTATAACGCCGTTGCGATCGCAGAAAATAACCACTTCGCTTGTGGATTTGGCATTACAAAACCATCATTTTGCCAACCTTGCGGCGTTAAAATCGCTCGTGCTAAGGGCGCACCAAGGGGATCGGTTTGCACCCAACGCCATTGCTTAGGCTGATATTGTAAGGCAAGTAAACTTTGTTGCTGTGAGAGATGTTGCTCATCTTGCCGTTCAATTTTAAATAATTGGCTCGCTGGCGTATTCGCTGGAAAATCTTGCGGTTGCGGCAAATTCTGACAGCCCATCAAACCACATAGCACAACAGTAATAACCCCAGCTCGCCATTGATTCATTCTTTTTATCATCATATTAAGTGCGGTTGTTTTTTTTTTATTTTTTCGATTGTAGCATATTTCTTTTTATTTCAATTCACAGAAAAACGAGAACCTTATGCTATGTACTAACGAATTTGGAAAAACACGCAAAAATCCCACCGCACTTTAATTTTCTATCTATTTTTATTTCTCATTACTCTTGGCTTGCCGCACCACAAATCTCAGCTAACGCAGCAAGGCGCTGTTTTGATTTCGCCACAAATGGATTGGCACTATCCCACGCATAGCCAGCTAAGATAGAAGAAATCATACGGCGAATTTCAGGCTGTGGATCTTTGGCATACACCACATCTTGGAACGAACCATCATACCAGCCATTTACATAAGTGCGGAAGGTATCAACGCCAAGCATTAATGGTTCGGCAAATTCTTTTTGCCAATCAACGCTCTCGCCTTTTAATTGACGCACGATTAACGGCGCGGCAAGATGCGCGGAATGCAACGCAATGGTTACCCCTGATGAAAATACGGGATCTAAAAACTCCGCCGCATTACCCAATAAAGCAAAGCCTTTGCCGTGCAAGGTTTTTACATTCGCAGAATAGCCCTGAATATGGCGATAAGGGAAGTCGTTTTCCCACACTGCATTTTTTAATATCCGTTTTAGCATAGGGCATTCTAACGCAAACTTTTTCAACACCTGTTCATCATCACCATCAAGGGTTTCTGGCAAGCCTACCACGCCAATTGAGCAACGATTATCGGCAAACGGAATTAACCATAGCCACACATCACGATGCACTGGGTGAGTGGTAATAAGAATTTTGTTTCGATCAAACTCAGGATCATCAATATTGTCATCAATATGGGTGAAACGAGCCACACGAGCAGGCAAGTGCGAAGGTAACTCCAAATCTAATAAGCGTGGTAATACGCGCCCGTAACCACTTGCATCAAGAACAAATTTCGCGTGCAAATTGTAGCTTTCACCTTTATCGTTACGCACCTGTAATTGCACACCATTGTCTTGAGGTTCAAAAGCTAACACTTCATTGCCAAAACGCACATCAACGCCACGCTTTGCCACTTCATCAATTAAAATTTTATCGAAAATTCCCCGTCTAACTTGAAAGGTTGTGCCAGCACCAGTGGTAAATTTGTCGGTAAAATCAAAATAAGTATAGCGATTGCCCCAAGTGAACGCTGCGCCATTTTTAAATTGGAAACTCGGTTCGCGGTTTACTGCGTCCACCAATTCTGCTTCACGCAAAATTTCCATACAATAAGGCAGTAGGCTCTCACCAATCACAAAGCGTGGGAAATATTGTTTCTCTAACACGCATACAGACAACCCTTGCTTTGCTAACAATGCCGCAGCCACTGAACCTGAAGGCCCTGCACCAATAATTGCAACATCACATTGACTCATTTTTTTCTCCCTAAAAAGTTTATTTATTATTTACGATACATTATAAACGCAATCCCCACTGCACAGATCACGCCGATACTCACGCTTAGTCCAAACAACGCCACCGCTGGCGTGCTGCTTAACGTGAGCAAACCGAAAGAAATCAGCGTGGTACTGGCCGCGAGTAAAATGGCGAATTGCTTATGCGCAGTCAATGCCGACACCGCTTGCAAATACGCCACATAATCCACTGCAATGGCGGAAACTAATAACATTCCAAACATCGCAAACAAACTGATTGGCAAGCCAAGCCAGCCGAAAATCCCCAAGGTGGCAAGCACCGCACAAACTGGCACAAATAACATTTTGCCACTGGTTTTCGCCCCGAAATAACGCCATAACAACAATCCCGCCAACGCGAAAGAAAGCAGTTTCAACCACGCTGCTTGATTACGGGTTTGTTGGAAAGATTCGTTTAAGTGGCTACGCTTGTCTTGCCAGAAAATATCTTGATCATTCGCAAGTTGCGATAAGGCTTGGTGAACTCCACCATTAACAGGAACAATCGCTGTGCGTTGTCCGTTTATTTGCCCTAAATACAAACTTTGCCACCCTTGCCCTAAGGGGCTTTTTAGTGCAGCTTGTAAGGATACCGCAGGTTGGGTTGTCAGCGCGTTAAGCTGTTGTTGCACAATTTCAGCAGTAATACCCATTGCGGTGAGCGGTGCGAAATCCTGTTCAGATAAATTCTGTAATTGTTGGGCAAAATTATGCTGCTGCTTTTCGCTCATTAACCATTGGCTCAAAGATTGATAACTTTCTAGCTGCTGTTGCTGCTTGGCTTGTTTTAATCGAATATCAAGTGCGGTCAATTTTTCGAGTAATTTTTCATCATTTTCTGCTCGCACAAAAAAATATTGCCCACTTAACTGCATTCCGATTAATTCACCAATTTTCTGCGTTTGGCTGACTAAGTTGGGCGACAATGCCACCCATTGGCGAATATCATCTTGCCATTTAGATTGCGTAATTCCGCCTACCACAAAAAGACTGAGCATAGCGAGTAAGGCTTTTCGATAAACCAAAAACTTTTGCAAAAAGCACCGCACTTTGTAAAAGGCATATAACAAATTTGTTGGGCGTTTAGTTTGATAATGGAGGAAAAAATAAGGCAATAAAAGTTGTGTACACAACACCGCTGCCAATAGTGCCGCCGCTGAAAATAGCGCAGTTTGCTGTAACACGGGTAAGGTGGTGAACCCCAGCAAACCATAGCCAAGCAAGGTGACTAATAAACTCACGCTAAAGGTTAGGCGTAATTTCTGCATTGCAGGCTGTGGTTGCCAACGGCGAGAAAGCAATGAGCCAGATAACCAATGTAGCGGAAAGTCAATCAACACACCGATTAAACTCGTGCCGATGACCAGGGTTAAAATATGCACCTGCTTAAACCAAGCAAGGGTTGCCACTAAACCGACCAACACGCCAGCTGCAATGGGGAAAAATAGCCATAATACGCGTAACGATCGAAATACCACCAGCAATAAGCTTAAAGTCAGCCCAATGCCAAAGCCGCTCATTAATTGGCTTTCTTGTTCCGCTCCTTGTTTGGCTTGCAGCGCAAATAAACTTGCGCCAGTGATCGCCATTTCCGCCCCCTGTTCTTGCACAAGGTGCTGATTTTGCGCAATCAGTTGCTGCAATGCCAAAGGTGGAGTAAGCCAGTTTTGTGGGGTTAATTCGCCTTGCAATAATACCCAAGTTTTTCCTTGCTCATTGACTGTTAATGCGCCACTTTCTGCCTGCCATTGCACATTGCTTTGTGGCTGTGCTTGCGCGAGTGTAAATCGTCCGAAGCCAAGCCAATCTTGATCTAAGGGCAATAAACTTTGTGCCGCGAAAGGATTACTAATTTGCTCGGCATATTGCTGAAAATATTGATGGGGCTGTTGAATTAATTGTGTACGAATATCCACAGGCAAGGTGGCGAAAGCAAGGGCTTTTACGCCTTCACGAAGCTGATTAAGATCGGGTTGAAATTCACTCGCCACTTGGCTGAACAATCCGCTCTCACGCCAGCGCTGTGCAATTTGTTGCGAAAGTTGCAATGCTTGGTGAACTTGCGGTGCGCCGACAAGGGCAATAATTTTGCGGTTAAGTTGTTGTTCCTGTTGTTTATCCACTTGCTGCTGCACCGCTTGCCATTGTTGATCCTTAGGGAGCAGTGCTTGTAAATCTGTTTGTAGCCAATTCCCACGCCAGATAAACACCGCCAGCACAGCCACACAAAACACCAAGCTTATTACATAAGCAAGGCGAACCGATGTAGAAAAAAGTGCGGTGGAAAATTTTGCTGTTTTTATTGGCAAGTGCGACATTTTGGCTCTCACTTTTTTATTCTAGTGCTTGCTTTACCGCAGGTGGTAAGGGTTGATTAAGCTGAATGTGCTGAAAGTGAATTTTGGTGCTATCGCCTTGCACTTCATTCAGTTGCATTGCGGTAACACTTTGATTTCCCTGCACAATAATTGACGTAAAGATCTGTTTCATTAAGAGTGAACTAGGCGTAAGGTGCAATGTCCATTGTTTTGCATCGCCACTTAATGCCACGTCAAAATGGCTTTTTAGCCCTGACAAATCTCCCGACAACAACCCTAAAAACAGACGAATTTGTTGCGATTGTGTCATATTTCCGTTGGAAATCCAGTGTTGCCCATTCCATTGCTCAATGCCTTGTGACGTGATGCGTAATTCCGTGCTAAACGGCTGTTGCATTTTCCACAGCAATCCCTTTTCTGCCACTAAGGCAAATTGCCCACTGCTTTCAATCGGTTGGGGTAATGCTTTGAGAAAGCGTTGCTGCAAAAAATCCCCTTGCACATTATGGCTTTGTTGAAGTTGTTTGATCAGATCTTGCTCTGAAAACGCCCAAAGGGGCAAGCTGATTACCCCTAGCAATAACACCAAATATTTTTTCATTTCAGTTTTTCCTTTGCCTTAGGCTAACGGTTGAAAGCCTTTGTAGGCTTCAAAGGCTTTACGCCAATTTTCTGTTGCCTCTAATTGCATTTCGCCTGTTTGGGCGTCCACCACCACTTGTGTGGTGCTGGCGACCGTGAGTTTTTTACCCGTTGCTAAATCGGTAATCACATAATCAATACGCAGGCAAGTATCATATTCCACCACGGAAAGGGTTACGCGGATTTTTTGACGAAAAAGCGCAGGGCGAACGTATTTCACATTCAGTTGCACAATGGGCCAACCATAGCCGTCAGCACGAATATCATCATAAGTGTAGCCAATGTCTTCTAGCAACGCACAACGTGCCATTTCAAAATATTTAATGTAATGCCCGTGCCACATAATATGCGCAGAATCCACATCAAAAAAGGGAATTTCATAATCAGATTGATGTTGGCAATAAACGTGTTTTTTCGCTTTCATTCTTTATTATCGTTCCAAAAATCGTAAAAATTAAACCATTGCAATGGCTGCTCACGGCAGGCTTGCGCCAATACATCAGCATATTGTCGCATTGCCTGTTGAATATGTTGCTGGCGCACTTCACCTCGCCCTGAAATGGCAGTGCTGAAACGGCGCAATTTTAATTGATAGCGTCCTTGCGATTTCACACAAAACACCGTATTAAGCGGTGCTTTGAGCAATGCCGAAAGCAGCCAAGCGCCTTGCGGAAAATCTGCTAGTCTGCCGAGAAAATTAACTTTTTGTGTTTTATCGCCACGCACAGGAATGCGATCTGCGGCAATGGCAATCCATTCACCACGTTCTATACGTTGGTGCAATTCAAACATCTTTTGTGCATCTAAATCCGTTACCTGAATGACAGGAAGGGCTTTTGCCCCCGCTTTTTCTAAAGCTTCATTAAAAGCCTCTGCGTGGTGGCTATGTACTAACACGTTCAGCACAAAATTAGGATGATGTCCGCTATCAACTAACGCGCGACAAATTTCAATATTGCCAAAATGGGAGCATAATAAAATTTGCCCACGGCTTTGATGATCAATATCGTGATAAAGATTATCCGCATCATCAATATGCAAATCGTGATAGTTAATTTTATTTTGCCACACCGCAAAGCGATCCGTGATTGCTTCGCCAAAAGTCAAAAATTGACGAAAAACCGCCCAAGTTGGTAATTTCACTTCTGGAAAGGTTTGACACAAACATTGCTGATATTCAGCAATATATTGACGCGCTTTCTTTGAAGTGGCAAAAAAATAGCTCACTACCACGAAGGTCGCAAAGCGGATCGCCCACAAAGGCAGATATGCCACAATCAAGCGGGTGAGATTGAGAAAGAATCGAGTACCACGCTCTTGTTGCTTTGCCCAATGTTTTTCTTGTTGGCTCATAACGGTTTGCCTCGTATCATTCGCCATACCATTTGCCAAAAAAGTTTGGTGTGCATTTTGCTGATTTTCCAGTTATCCGCAAAAGCACGGAAATGTGATGTGCCATTCTTATCATAACGCACGGGGGTATCCACCCATACCATTGGAATTTGATACCAATGTGCTTTGACAATAATTTCAATGTCAAAATCCATTCGATCGCCAATTTTTTCCTGTTTCAACAAATCCATCATTGCCACCACAGGATAAAGCCGAAAACCACACATTCCATCTAAAATATCCCGTGAATGGGTGTGAATGGCATTCCAAAAATCGGTAATCTTTCTACCGTATAAACGGGATTTTGGTGCATCATCGCCATAAATAGGACGTCCACAAATAAGTGCGGTGGGATTTTCCGCACTTTTTTGTAAAAAGATCGCCACATCAGAAAGTTGATGTTGCCCGTCTGCATCGACTTGTACAGCATAGGCAAAACCCTGTTCCCACGCCAGCTTAAATCCCACTTTCATTGCCGCGCCTTTGCCCCCATTCTGCGGACAAAAATGAACTTGAATACCGTCTTGTTGTGCAAGTTCGTGAAGTGCCGCTTTGTGCTCCGCTGTTGAGCCATCATCAATAATCAGCACAGGTAAATTAAGTTGGCGTAGCTGATGTGCCACGGCACCTACGGTGTTGGAATGATTGTAATGAGGAATAAGGGCAATCACTTGTTGATTTATTGGCTGATTATGCATTGGTTAATTCCTCTTGCTGGCGGAGAAAGGCCTGCTCGAAATCTGCTTTTAAAATTTTTGATTGGCTGTTGCGTGGCAGTTTCTCGGTAAAACGCCAAAAACGTGGCAACGCTGCGGCTTCTTGAGTTTGGCTAAGATGCTGGCGAAGTGAATGAATGACCGCATTACGCCCTTGTGTGCGATATTGGTTTACCCCTTCTTCATTTAACGCCACCCAAGCCGCAGGGCGAGCCTGATTAGGGTGCTGCGCAATAAAGCAATCCACCACCCAAGAATGCTGCTGCAAGGCTTGTTCTATATTGACCAGCGAAATGCGTTTATCACCCAGTTTGACAATGCGATCCACACGCCCAAGCAGTAAAAAACGCTCGCCGTGCATTTCCGCCGCGTCTGCCATAATTTCTGGCAGATCAAGCCAAGGGGATTTCACCCAAAGCGTGCCATTTTCTGTTAATCCTACTGTGGTAAATATGGTCGGCGTCCATAATGTTTCTTGCTCACGAAACGCTATTGCCCCTGTTTCAGTGCTACCGTAGCATTCGATCATTCGGCAAGATAAAGTGTCACGAATACGTTGTGCCGTATCCAAAGGTAAAGGCGAACCTGCGGAAACAACAGCACGAATGCCACAACGCGCAAGTTTGGGATCTTTTAAATTAAGGTGAGTCAGCAAGGCAGGGCTGCTTACCCATAATACATTTTCTGCGTGTAAACTTTCGCTCATCAAATATTCGGGATAATGATATTGCAAGCGTGCCAACGGCCAGCCTAAATAGAGCGGTAAGAAAATTCGGTAAGATAAACCGTAATGATGTTGGGCTGATACACTTGATACCACATATAGCGGTGTATTCTCTGAAAATGCGACACTCTGCGCAATAGCTTGAGCCTCTTGCCACATTTTTTCTGCGGTTTTAACTAAAATTTTTGGCTCACCACTGCTACCTGAGGTTTTAAGCCAAATTTCACTTTGACAATGGGGATCGATTAAAGGCTGGGCTAAAGTTTCAGCGTTAATTTGTTGTGCTAAACCAAAGGTGGCAAAGCATTCATTATCCATCAACATCGCATTTTCTTGTGCTAGCCATTGTTGGTTTTCCGCCAATAAGTTTGGCGGCAATAACACCCGCACTTTTGCCTGAAAGCACGCCAGCAACACGCACGCCATTTGGGCCGCATCATCAAGCCATAAGCCTAGGCTATGTATCTGTTGCTGCTGTAATTGCTGACTAATTTGCCACGCTCGCAAGGTAAAATCTTGTTTTGACCAAGAAGGATTTAAGGTGATGTCCTTCATTGCTGAAAAATTAATTTGCATGATGTTTTTTTACTTGTTGTCGAATGATCCATTCAATGCCCATCACTAAACCAATGAACACATAGGAAATCACCCCTGAATATAATGCCCAATAATCATAATATTGCCCGAATATTAGTGCGCTGGTAATCACGATATTGATAATAAACACAACGCACCATACTTGGGTTACGGTTCGGGTGTAACGCACACCTTCTGCGGTTAAATTCGGTTCTTGCAAGCGGGCTAAACGCTCTACAAAGGTTTGCGATTGCCATAGGCTGCTTGCAAATAAGGTGAGCATTAATCCATTGATAATCACGGGATACCAAAACATTCCCACTAAGGCGCGTGTGCCTGCGATCACCGCTAAAATTAATGCTAGGCAAAAAGAGAAATAACGCTGCGCTGAGGGCTTTTGTAGCAGCCCTTTCACCGCCCATAATGCCGCCATTATCCACGGCAGATAAAACAAAATGGGGCTATTTGCCCCTTGCCACCAAAAAACAATGGGAAAAGCCACCGCACTTACTGCAAGGAATAAGGTGATAAGAACGGAAGTTAGGGCTTTCATTATGTTATTCCGTTAAAAGTGCCACACCGCTACAGCAAGTTTCTTCGGCAACTTTAAGCTGGAATGTGATCCGCCGCTTTTCAGGCTGCCAACTAAGCGTGAGTTCAAATTCATCATTTGGACGTAAAAAATGCTGGAACTTCAAACGATCAATGCTCGAAAAATTAAGATTCCTACCTAAAAAATCCTGCATTTTTTCGCTGATCCATTGTAACTCAATCACGCCCGGCACTAAGGGAAATTCAGCAAAATGATCTTTTAAGAAACGCAATTCCAACGGCACTTTGCCTTTGATCACATATTGATTGCCATCACACTCTGGCTTAGACCAAATAGGATCAAGCACGCTTTCCATACAAACTTGATTAAAGGCTAATTTATTAATTTTCGATTGACTATTGCGCGGCAATTTATCAGTAAAACGCCAAAAACGTGGAATGGCGGATTTATCTTGATTTGCAGCAACAGCTTGTTTCAGTTCGGCAATTAATGCACGGCGACCTTGTTCACGGAAAGCATTAATGCCAGCCTCCGTCAATCCCACCCACGCAGCTAAGCGATTTTGCTCTGGGTGGCGTGCGATATAACAATCTTCCACAAAAGGATGTTGTAATAACTGACGTTCAATGCTCACTAAAGATGTGCGCTTATCACCAATTTTCACAATGCGATCACAACGTCCAAGTAAACGAAAGCCTGAGCCTTCAAATTCCACCACATCTGCGGTTTGCTCGCGTCCTGAAATCCAGTCCGCTTCAATCCATAAGGCATCTTGTTCATCTTGCCCAAGCTGGCTATTTGGCAACCTTTGCCAAAGATGAATATCATCACGGATTGCAATCGGGCCAGTTTCCGTACTGCCGTAAATTTCTACCACGGGGACGTGGATTGCCGCACGGATTTGAGTTGAAACATCTTCAGCCAATGCGCCACCTGAAGAAACAATACCACGCAGACTTTTTGGCATTGCCATTGTGTCCCAAGCAATACTTGATAACATCGCAGGGCTACTCACCAGCACGGCATTTTCTGATTGGTTAAGCGCCGACTTGATACACTCAGGATAAAACAATTGCTTACGCCCAATTTGCCACCCAAGCGCTAACGACATCATAATATGCACGGTTAAGCCATAAACGTGCTGAATGCTCACCGTGCTAATGGCACGCCATTGATTATCCGCAGGGAAAGGCAGAGCCTCTGCCAACACTTGCGCGCTTCGCCACATTTGCTGAGCGGTTTTCACAATAGTTTTTGCTTCCCCTGTGCTACCAGAGGTTTTCAGCCAAATTTCTGTTTGTGCGTTACGATCAAAGTGCGGTGCAAAATTTTCTTGTTTTTGTACCTGCTGATCGCCACCAAAATCCTTAAACGCCATATAAGGTGAAAGTTCAGCATCATTATCACACAACCAGAACTGAGCGTGCTGCGCAACCCATTCACGGCTTTCTTGGGTTAAATTGGGTGGAAAAAGCACGCGTACATCAGCCTGCCAAGCAGCAAGCAAGGTGCAGGCAAGGTTTGCGCCGTCTTCTAACCAAACCGCAATAGATTTCACTTTTTGCTGTTTGAACGCTTGCGCCATTTGTAGGGCTTTGTAAGCAAAATCGCCATAGCGCCAATCGGGCTGCGTGGCGATAAGACTATGTTCCGTGTAATTAGGCATTCTGAGAGTCGTCTGTGGCTTGTTGAGCTTCTTGGCTCATTTTTAACACCGCTTGCACCACATCATTTACTGTACGCACATTGCGGAAATCTTCAGGTTTCACTTTGTATCCAGTGTTGCGTTTGATGTAGTCAATTAAATCAATGGCGTCAATGCTATCAATTTCTAGATCTTCATAAAGATTCGTTTCTGGGGTGATTTTCTTGGGATCAATTTCAAATAAAGATACCAAGGCCTCAGAAAGCAAATCTTGAATTTGTTGTTCTGTCATCATCGTCATTAACCTTGTTGTGAGCGAATAAAGGCGGCTAAAGTATTGACATTAGTGAAGTGATCGCGCAATGCGTGCTGTTCACTATCTAATTGTAAATTAAAGGCTTTTTGTACTGCTAAACCGAGTTCTAGCGCATCAACAGAATCTAGCCCTAAGCCCTCATCGCTAAACAGCAATGTATCATTTTCAATATCTTCTGGGCTAATGTCTTCCAATGCTAAACTTTCGATAATGATATTTTTAAGTTGTTGTTCTAATTCCATTTTATTTATCCTTTTTGTTGAGTTTGAGAATTAAAATAATCGTTTAAATATTGTGTTAAGCGGCGTGCTGCCAAAGGTAAGGGTTTTTCAGCAAGCCAATCTTGTGGATCAATGTCCTCTCCCACAGAGAGCTCATAAGTAATGCGGCTTTTAGGTAATTGATACCAAGGTTGCCCTTTTTTGAAATTCAGCGGATGCATTTTGATCACCACGGGAGTAATCACTTTTGCACTACGCAAACCAATAGATACCGCACCACGGTTAAGTTTCACCACACCGTCCCAACCTGTTCTAGTCCCCTCAGGGAAAAGCAAAATTGCCTGTTCTTTCAGCACGTTATCGCATTGTTCTAACAGCTCAAGGGATTCTGTGTTCGGCAAAAATCCACAAGCCAAAATTTGGTTTCGCATTGTTGGGTTATGCAATAAATCTTGTTTCACAATGCAATTTAGTTCTGGCGTTTTCGCTAAGGTCAGCACCACATCAAGCAAAGAGGGGTGATTGGCGATAACTAATTGCCCGGCACGCCCTAATTTTTCAAAACCTTGATATTTGACTTCTAGCACGCCACTCCAAACAGTAAAACGCACAAAATAATGCCAAATTTTTCCAACAAAACGGCGTACTTTTAATTGCGTAGCTAAGTTTTGTGGGCGGCGTGCATAAGGGTATAACACTAGTTGCAATAATGTTCCTGCCACGCCCCAAAAAGCAAACCCTATGGCAGTGGCAAGAAAACGGCGTAGCCAATCTAATTTTTCTGCCATAACCAAATATCTCCACGCGAACTTGGGGTTTGCCACTGAGATTGGTCTAAATATTGTTGCTGTACCCAAAATAACGCATTATCACTACATTTTTCGGCAAGATCGCCACGTTCTTCAGCACAATGCAAGCTAAGTTGATATTGGTTGCCTTTTTCTACTACTAAGGCTAACGCATAACCAAAAGGCTGACGCACTACAGGTTCGGCATTATATTGTTCTGCCAATGGAGATTCTGCTACCACCACAAGTACGCGTTCTTGCCCTTCTTGCAACAATAAATAAGCCTCAAGCAATGCCACTTCCAAATTATCTTGTTGTGCCATAATTGCCGTGGTTTCAGCTTTGACTTGGCGCATTTCTGACCATTGCCCTACCAATGCATTATGCACAGATAAATTGAATGAAGTCGGTGAAACATCACCCTCTGTTAAAAGACTATGCCAAAGGGCAAAGTTTCGATTGATTTCGCTATTGGCAGAGGCATAAACCACAGGGATATTGGGTTGTTCTTCCATAAGATCCCAAGCGGCTTCAAAAAATAAGCGAGCCAGCTCACTTAAACGTCGCCGTTTTAATGGGGGAAGAAAGGCTAACTTAGGCGCAAAAGGCTGCCATAAATGGCTATTTTTCGCCCAATGAGCTTCGCCTAATTGCCAATCTTGGCGAGAAAGTTCACGGTTAGTAACCACTTTCCAGCCACGCAGAGAAAAATTAAACTGACAAATTGCAGTATTCATTGAAATTATTGGAATAATTCGTTAATCATTAGATCGGTTTGGCCTTGTAAGCCAACTTGTTTTACACGATCTACTTCATCGCCACGTCTTTTGTATGTAACTGCTCCAATCACTTGTTTATCCTGTATAACGGTGAAACGTGCGCGAGCAATAATAGCGCGGTTACCACGAACATTTACTTTTAAAGTAGAAGCACAGCCTGCAATCTCATTAGATTTTGCAAAATGTGCTTGAATACCACGTTTTTTTAGACTAGCCAAAATAGAATCAGAAAAATCTTCAGGCGCTCTTTGTAAATTTCCTGTCACACATAATGGTTGTTTAAGGTGAGCTAATTGTACTGGACTAGCATCATCAATCCCAGCTGCACAACCACCTAATGTGCTTACTAATAAACTAATAGCTAATAATTTTTTCATTGTAAAACTCCCTGCTATTTATTTGGATAAAAATATGGTGGAAGTTTACCTTAATTTAAGCTAAATTATCAAATGGAAAAAATGATATGGAAAGGAGTTTTCATCTCATTTATTTAACTTTTGTAAAATAAGGAAAGACTATGAAAAATTCAGTAAAAGTTATGCTTGCATTCGCCACTGTATTACTTGCTGCTTGCGCCCCTAGAGATACCACCCATTATTACTCCATTCAGGAAGCATTAAATTCTCCTGAAGCAAAAGAAGTGTTAGATCCAAAAATTAAACTCTATTTTGGCAAGCCTGCGCCGGGTAAAGTTGTCAAAGCGGGGTTAGTGAGTAATCGTAAAACCAATGCGGCAAATAAGAGCGATGAAAAATCTTGTCAATGGGCGTTCCTAACTGTAGTGAAACAATTCCAAGATACAGCGAAAAAACGCGGTGCAACCAAAGTGGGTAATATCATCAGTTTCTATAAGAAACACCCTTATCGCAGCACAACACAATACGAATGCCACGCAGGTAATTTAATGAGTGGTGTTGCCTTAAAAGGCGATATTGTTCGCTAATTCATTTCTTTAAGTGCGGTCGAAAATTTGGAAATTTTACACCGCACTTAACATTTTAGCTGGCTTGACAATCACATTATCAAATTTATAATTTCGCGCCGAATTTTATTGGCACACATTTTTAGCATTTAACTTTATGGACACGCATTCACCTAAACATATCCTTGTGGTTTCTTATTCACAAACAGGGCAACTTTCTCGTTTAGTAGAGAATTTTCTGCAACCATTACGCACACAGCAAGAGATCATCATTGAAGAATATCAGGTGAAATCGCAGCAAGATTATGCGTTTCCGTGGAAATTTACCCCATTTTTTAACACCTTTCCTGAAAGTGTTCACTTACAACCTGCGCCAATTCAGCCACCGCAATTACAGCGTGATCACTATGATTTGGTGATTATCGCCTATAGCGTTTGGTTTCTTTCCCCCTCTCAACCCATTACTGCATTTTTGCAAAGTGAACAGGGCAAACAAGTCTTGCACAACACGCCTGTGATCACCTTAATCGGCTGTCGTAATATGTGGTTAATGGCACAAGAAAAAGTCAAAGCCTTATTACATCAAGCGGGCGCAACGCTGGTGGGCAATATTGTTAAAACCGATCAATCTAATGCGTGGGCAAGTTTTATCACCACGCCATTATGGCTGTTTACAGGCAAAAAGCGTCCTTATGAATGGTTACCTAGCGCCGGCATTAGTGAAGAAAATATTACCGATATGCAGCGATTTGGTCGAGAACTTGCAGAAAAATTAGCAGAAAATGCCTCGCTCGATCAACCGCTATTTCAACATATGGGCGCGGTGCAAATTGATGAGAAACTGATGATGAGTGAAAAAGTGGGACACCGCAGTTTTTATTTATGGGGGAAATTATTACTCAAGTGCGGTCAAATTTCGCCACGTTTACGCCAAGCGGTGCTGTATGTTTATATTGCTTTTTTAATATTATTAATTATTACTGTCGTACCAATTTCTGCCCTAATTAAGCGTTTACTAAAACCTTTATTAAAAGAAAAACTTGAACGCCAAAAACGCTATTTTGCTGCACCATCTGGAGAATAATGATGTCGCAACTTTCTGAGGTTTATATTAATTCTGTGGCAAGTTTTTTGCCAAACGATCCCGTTAGCAATGATCAAATGGAAGCCGTGTTGGGAATGGTCGGCGATGTGCCTTCCCGTGTCCGTAATATGATTTTACGTTCTAATGCTATTCGCACGCGCTATTACGCCCTTGATCCGAAAACACGCCAAGCCACGCACAGCAGTACAGAACTTGCAGTCTGTGCCATTGAAAAATTAGTGGAGCAGGGCTTTGATATACAGCAGCTTGACTGTTTAGCCTGTGGTACCTCTTACCCAGATCAAATTATGCCGGGGCAAGGGGTGATGGTACACGGCTTAATTCCCAATGCACCAGCTTGCGAAGTGCTAACCACCGCAGGGGTTTGCGTGGCAGGAATGGCAGCGATGAAACACGCTTATAATGCCATTCGCACAGGGGAACATCAAAATGCCATCGCAGTGGCTTCAGAAGCGGCTTCAGCGGTGATGCGTAGCGAAAATTTTCGCCCTGAAATAAATCAAAAACAACTGGATAATGCAAAACCGGAAATTGGCTTTGAAAAAGATTTTTTACGCTGGATGCTTTCAGACGGTGCTGGGGCTGCACAACTAAGCCACCGTCCTAATCCAGCAGGCATTAGCTTTAAAATTCATTGGATTGATCTCATCTCTTACGCCAATGAAATGCCTGTTTGTATGTACGCAGGCGCAGAAATCAACAATGGTAAGTTTGTTAGCTGGAAAGCGGTGGATAATGAACACCGCGACAAACATAGCCTAATGGCAATTAAACAAGATGTAAAATTGCTCAATGAAAATATCGTCAGTTACACGGTGGAAAAAGCCTTATCGCGTTTAATCGACAAATATCAGCTCAGCGCTGAAAAAATTGATTATTTTCTACCGCACTATTCTTCAGGCTTTTTCCGTAACAAATTATCGGAAGGGTTACAGCGCATTCAGTTTGATATTCCGCAAGAAAAATGGTTTACCAACCTTGCCGAAAAAGGAAACACAGGCTCCGCTTCCATTTACATTATTTTAGAAGAGTTTATGTGCACCTTCCCACTCAAAAATGGGCAGAAAGTGCTGTGCTATATTCCAGAGAGCGGTCGTTTTTCTTCGTGTTTTATGCTGCTTGAGGTCGTGAATGGAGCTAAATGAAATCCCCCAAGATGATAGCCGCATTTTTCGCGGACAAAAAAAGATCATCTATGCCACGCAAAATGGGCATTACCAGCCTAGCACTAGCACAGGCTGGCAAACGGAAGAATTTGCCACCCACCAAGCCGTTGATACCTTAAATGAACTGACTGAACAGGCATTGCAGGCGGTTAAAAAAGGGGAAAAGTCCGTGCTGTATTATTTAATGTATAAATACCGTTTTGATGAACAATCCCTCGCCCAAGCCACCGGCTTTTGGCAATGGCAAATAAAACGGCATTTTAGACCTGAGATTTGGGAAAAACTTTCTCAGAAGAAGTTAGAGAAATATGCTAGGGTGTTTGGGGCTGAAATAGAATGTTTTATATTAGTTAAGTAATATTTCATCTACTGAGGTAATGTATATGCTTAGAGAAATTCATAATTTTGAGTTATATCGCTATCAAATCATTCCAATTGAACGTAAACAATTAGATTTATTTAATATCTCAGAAAAGAGTATCGACGAGTTATTGGAAAATAAGAATGCATATTTTATAGAGGCTTTTAATAATCTTTGTAGTAATTCATATTTAGATGAAATAGAAGGACTCAAGAAGATCCTTTTCAAAAAAATTTATCCTAAGACAGAATTAGATAAAAGTGATGTTTATATTTACTTAATGGCTAGACCTAAGTCTATAACAATGGAAACAAATGAGTTTACAACTCAAGAACTAGAAAACTGGCCTAAAGTTTATGTGATTGTATTAAATCAGCCTGATGAGCAAATTATCGCAATAGAAAAAAGAACAACTGCATTTCCAAAAACCCAAAATGCAATAAGTAAATTAAGTGAAAGATTAAATAAAATTTTAGAGATTAATAACCTAAGTGTTCATATTAATCCTATATATGATAAAAAAGTATTTTGGGAATTCATCCAGGGGAAATCGATAAAGAAACTTGAGTTTAATCTTATTACCCCGAATATGTCTAATATTTCGAAGACATTAAATGATGACTTAAAAAACTTAGCAAAAACATCTAATACAGCAAGAACAGATTTAAGGCTGAACGCTGCTGAAAATACAAGTTTAATTATAGATAAAGATAATCAACTTATTAATGATCTTGTTGAATATAGTCGTCAAGGCGGTGGCAGTATTAGAGTACAATGTAAAGGTGCAAGAAGACTAACTGATTTAAATACTAAAATATCTTTTTTTAGTTGTGACTATATGGAGGTAATTGGACCTCCGGAAAATATAAAGAAAACTATATTATCCATAATTGAAGGTGAAAATAATGGAGATATTTAAAATATTTTGTATTGCATTTTTCTTTGGGGTAGTATTCTATTTATTTGAATATTTGATTGGCGTAGATTTTACGAGAGTATTTTTTCAAGCTAATTTAATTAGCATCCTAACAACATTGTTAGCTATTAATATAGCTGTATTATCAATAATTTTAACTAGGATGTCAGTACACGATCCTAGTATGAAATGCTTTGCCAATTCTAAGAAAGAAATTTGGAAGTCTATAAATGAGCAAGTGGTTTTAATAGCTGCTGCATTAATATTATCTATATGCTCTTCAAAGATAGATAATTTAGTATGTATAGGATTAACTAAATCTACAGAATTAGCTAAGCATATTATAAGTATCTTATTTATAACTGTATTTTGTTACGCAATAACCATCTTGCGTGATACGGCAAAAGCGCTGATTGATATTCATTAAAAACTGCTAAATATGGAAGAAAACCGTATTATAATCTAGATAACCGAGGAGAATTAGGTTCTCAACTTTGGCTCAATCAGTTGGAAATTGCACAGCTTTGTCAAACCACTAAACAGAATATCAGCAAGTATATTAAAGTCGTTTTGATAAAAGTGAATTTGATGAAAATTCAACCGTCAACTTTTAATTGACAGTTCAAAAAGAAACAACTCAATTTTCAAAAAAATTAAAAAATGAATCACGATTTTGAACACCAACACACCGCCCATTGCGAAAGTGGGGTGATGTCCACCTTACTCAAATCGCAAGGCGTTGATTTTAACGAAGCAATGGTATTTGGCTTGGCTTCTGCACTGACTTTTGTGTATCTCCCACAGATTAAAATTAGTGGAATGCCGTTAATTTCTTATCGTATGCCGCCGGGTTCTATCTTGAAAAAAGCCTCAAAAGTGGTGAAAGGTAAACTGATGTTGAAACGCTTTCGTTCTGCAACGCAAGGACAGCAGGCATTGGATAATGCCTTAGCTCAGGGGAAATTAGTGGGCTTGCAGACTTCGGTGTTTTGGCTGCCTTATTTCCCGCCAGAAATGCGATTTCATTTTAACGCACATAATCTGTTGGTTTATGGCAAGCAGGGAAATGACTATCTCATTAGCGATCCTGTGTTTGAAACGGTTCAGTGCTGTCCGAGCGAAGATTTACAGCGTGCGAGGTTTGCGAAAGGGGCATTGGCAGCAAAAGGGTTAATGTATTATTGGAAAACTCTGCCAAATTTGACCGCACTTGATCTATCCGCGGTCTTGCATAAAGCCATTCGCAAAAATGCAAAGCAAATGCTCGCACCACTTTGGTTTGTTGGTGTGCGTGGAATGTACTCTCTCGCAAAACAAATTGAAAAATTTGCCCATAGCAAACAAAGTGAAAAATACAAGAAATTATTTCTCGGTCATATCGTGCGAATGCAAGAAGAGATTGGTACAGGCGGCGCGGGGTTTCGTTATATTTATGCGTATTTCCTCGAGCAAGCCGCTGAAATTTGCCAAGAACCGAAATACAAACAGGCTTCCCAACAAATGACAGAAATCGGCGATCAATGGCGACAATTTGCCAGCCTTTGTGTGAAGCAATGTCGAGCGCCAACAACACAAGGCTACCAAGATTTAGCTGAAAAATTACGTCAGATCGCTCAACAAGAGCGCCAATTATGGCAGCAATTAGCTCGGTTCAAAGGATAAGTCTGTGATGTTGCAAATTGAAAATCTTTATCATCGTTATCCACAAAGCCAAGAATTTGCGTTACAAAACATTCAGCTGGATATTTCTCAAGGACAAGCCATCGGTTTACTTGGCCCTAACGGCGCTGGGAAGACGACACTGATGTCTTTGCTTTGCGGGTTGCAAGCGGTGCAGCAGGGGCAGGTTTATTTTGAAGGCGTGCCGTTTCACAAGTTAAGCAAAAAACAGCGTCATCAAATTTCTTTAGTGCCACAGGATTTTGCGTTTTATCCTTTATTAACGGTATGGGAAAATTTAAAATTTTTCGCCGCACTTTATCATATCAACGATAAAAACTGGCTCACTGAATTATTAGAAAAAGTGGGGCTAACTTCTTATAAATCGAGATTAGCAAAGCATTTATCAGGCGGATTGAAACGCCGTTTAAATTTCGCTATTGGTTTAATTAATCGCCCTAAAGTCATTTTTTTAGATGAAATTACGGTCGGCATTGATCCCCAATCTCGCCAATTTATTTTAAATTCCGTGGAGGAATTAACTCAGCAAGGCATCACGGTGATTTACACCTCACATTATCTGCAAGAAATCGAACAATTATGCGATAAATTAGTTTTATTAAATGAAGGAAAATTGATTTATCAAGGTGAAATAAAAGGCATTCTTGCGGAAGGGCAGAGCCTTGAGCATTTTTATTTAGATTTTTTACAACAGGCGGGAAAATAATGCTAATTGCTGCGATGTTTAAAGAATTACGCCTATTAAGCCGTGATCTGCACGGTGTGGCAGTATTATTTATTATGCCGATTTTATTTATGTTGATTATGTCGTCAGCGTTAAGCAGTGAAAAGGAATTAGGTAATCGCGGCGAAATTTTGCTACTAGGCACGCCAAATGATCCCCTCAATGACGGATTTTTTACCGCACTACAACAAGAGGAATTGATTGTAAAACAAGGGGATATTGCACAATTAGAGGCTTATCAGCAAGATTTGCAGCAAGAAAAATTTGCTTTGATTGTGGTTAATCCAAATCAAGATAAAAATGCCCTAAAAGAAGAACAGCCTTTGCAACTTTGGCTTAATCCTAGCGTGGATCGTGCGTGGTTGCTTGGGGTGAAAGGTATCTTGCAGAAACATTATAGCCAGCAACGGCTTGAGCGTTATTCCAAAGATAATCACATTGTGTTGAAAAATAATCAACGCAATCCGATGAAACAAATTCAGAAAGAAGTTAATCAAGCGTTGGATAAAAAATTCAATGAAATCAATACCTATTTGGCACAAGAGCGTTGGCAGGAAATTTATCTTAACCGTCAAGGGGAAACGGTTAGTCAGCCTAATGCGGTACAACATAGTGTGCCTGCGTGGTTAATTTTTGGTATGTTTTTTATTATGATCCCCCTTTCTAACGTAATGGCGATGGAGCGACAAACCAACACGCTTACTCGTCTGCGTTTGGCAAGAGCCTCAAGTTTGCAACTGATTTTGGCAAAATTAGTGCCGTATTTTTTTATCAATCAATGTCAATTTATTGGAATGATCGCCCTAGGCTATTGGGTGCTACCTATGCTTGCTATGCCCGCTTTTAGCTTAAATGGTGAATGGTGGCATTATGCGGTGCTGTCAGCTGCGGTAAGCCTTTCTGCGTTAGGTTACGGCTTATTAATTAGTGTGATTGCACGCACCACAGAACAAGCGGTGGTGCTAGGCGGTGGGGGCATTATCATTATGGCGGCCATTGGTGGCATTATGGTGCCAACTTATGTAATGCCTGAGATTATGCAAAAAATCGCCCAATTTTCACCAATGGGGTGGGCATTAACGGCATTTCAGCAACTATTATTAAATCAGGCTACCTTAATGCAAATTCAGCCTGAACTTTGGCTTTTAACAGGGTTTGGTGCAGCAATGCTATTGATTGCTGTGCTGGTTTACGCCCATCAACTCAAAACACAAGCGAGATTTTAATGAGCTATATTTTTACTCTCAGCCAACCTGAGTTAGAACAACAACTGAAAAACTTGATCGTGCAAGAAAGCGATAAAATGGACATTGATCCCAGCACAATTAGCGATGATGAGCCGTTATTTGGTGAACAAAGCCGTATCCAGTTAGATTCTTTAGATGCGCTACAAATTGCGGTGGCACTGCAAGCCCATTTTAAAGTGAGATTAAATGGCGATCGAATGGTGCGTAAGCATATGATGAATATTCGTGATTTAGCGAGCTTTATTCGTAACCAACATTCTTAACGATGCAAAAAGTTTATATCACCGCTGTCAGCCAGCAAAATGCACAAACTGCCAAACTCAATCCTTGGCAGCAATCTTCAATGCTTGGGCAAACGCAGAATTTGCCCTATTTTCGTGCTTTTGAGCAACCGCTGCTGAATTTCGAGCAGCTCTGCACTTATTTAGAAAATCACATTGACAACCTATTAACGCAACGGGGTTGGCAAGCTGATAGATTGCACAATACCCCCATTCTTTTAGGCTCAACGGCGTATTTAATGAGTGATTGCGAATTTCGTTGGCAAAACAATCAACCTTTACCGCAAGAATACAGCCTATCGGTGATCGCAGAACGACTAAAAGCACGCTATCAAACACAGGTTTTCAGCTTTGCAACGTCTTGCACTTCATCTGCACAGGCAATGGGCTATGCCTATCAAATGATTGCTCAAGAACAATGTGAGCGCGCATTGGTGGTTGGATTTGAAATGTTTAACCGTTTAACCTTTGAACATTTCAACGCAATGCACTTGCTGGCGGAAGATTTACCCTATCAGCCTTTTGTGCAAAGTAACGGCATTATTTTAGGGGAGGGCATCGCTTGCATGGTATTGGAAAATCAACCAAATCCAGAGAAAAAGCTAGAAATTTCTGCCATCACCACCATTACGGATCACCATAATCTCACCAATAGCTCTGCAGAGGAATTTGCTCAACTGATCGGAAATTGTTTGCATAAGGCAGGATTACAAGCTCACCAACTGGCTGGCATTAAAGTTCACGCTGTGGGCGGAAACAGCGATGAAATGGAAATCGCATTTTTACAACAGCAATTTCCGACCATTCCTTGCTTGTTGGCAAAATCTCACCTTGGACATAGTTTAGGCGCAAGTGGGGCAATGGAAACCGCGTGGCTTTGGCAACAATTACAACAAGAGAACGCAGATTGCCTGTTCATCAGGCCACAAGGCGCAATAGAAAAGCAATCGCAACCACTTTCCACAGGCTATTATTTGAATTACTTTTTAGGTTTTGGTGGCAGCAATATCGCTTGGATTCTTCACTGGCAAGGGAAAGTGTAATTAAAATGAAATCAAATATTTATCTCCAACAGCAAAGCCAGTTTATCGCTCAAGGACAAAGTGATGCAGAACTACGCCAACAACTTAAAGCCTTTGGTGTGGACGCTCGCCGTTTAAGCAAATTTACCCAACTCTGCTTGCTTGGAGCATTACCGCTAAAGCCCTATATTACGCCAAATACAGCCATTTACTTGGCTTCCCCCTTTAATTCACCAAGTAAATTCAACAAATTATTCCACCAGTTAATGGAACAAGATTTGCCTAGTCCGTTGGATTTTATGGCAAATCTCAATAACGCGACGGTTTTTCAGCTGGCGCAGCTGTTGCAAACCACAGGCAATAGTATTTTCTTGATCACTTCGCCAGAGGATAATGCACAGCCATTACAACTGGCGCAAACAGAATTGAAAAACGGCACGGCGGAGCAAGTATTGCTAGGCTGGGGATTTGAATCGCCCACTGATACAGAATGGGAAGGAAGCTGCTGGTGGTTGCTCAGCAATGCCGCAGAAGAAAATACGCTAACAACAAGTGCGGTGCAAAATTCGCCAAATTTTTCTACCGCACTTTCTTTTTCCTCTATATCTGCGCAGCTCCCTGCTGAGCATTATTTGCAATTTGGGTTAGATATAGGAAATTTATCAGATTAAGGCGATAGGCGATCTTTTTGCCAGTGCTGTTCATCAGTGCGTAAATAGCGAATCCTATCGTGTAAACGGCTTGGGCGACCTTGCCAAAACTCGACCATTTCTGGCAATAGGATATAGCCGCCCCAATGAGGTGGGCGCGGCACAGTAAGCGGATATTTAATCGCAAACATTACGGCTTTACTCAGTAAAACAGCTTTACTTGAAAGCACTGCACTTTGTTCGCTCGCCCAAGCGCCAAGTTGGCTTTGATAGGGGCGGCTGGCAAAATATGCGTCAGAATCGCTGGCAGGAAGTTGTTCAACCACACCTTCAATGCGGATTTGGCGCTCTAATTCTGGCCAGAAGAAGGTAAGGGCGGCAAAGGGCTGATGAGTGAGCGCTTGCCCTTTACGGCTGAGGTAGTTAGTAAAGAAAATAAAACCTTGCTCGGTGGTTTGCTTTAATAACACCATTCTGCTGCTTGGTTTGCCATTTTTTTCCACTGTTGCTAAATTCATTGCAGTGGGTTCATTTACCTGTGCTTGTATTGCTTCTTGCAGCCATTGTTCAAACAACGTCATTGGCTCATCAGGGCAATGGGCTTTCGATAAATTCTGTTGGCTATATTCTTGGCGAATATCTTGTAAATTCATCACGCCTCCTTAATTTTTCTTTATTTGTAAATTTTCCCCATCGTTTTGCTGAAGTCTTGTCAAAATCAAGACGAGGATTAAGCCAAACAGGCTAGAGGTGAGGAATGTATAGCTAAAGGCTTGTTGTAACTGTTCGACACTTTCTCCAAGGGCGTTGCGATACAAGCCCAAAATCACTGAAGAAACCGCAATGCCAATGCCAATTCCCACTTGCTGAATCACGCTCAGCATTGTTGAACCTGCGCTGGCGTTGTTATCGGATAAATCGCCGACAGTTAAGGTGTTGATCGCGGTGAAACTGACCGACATACAACCGCCGTATGCCAATAAAATCAGCACCATCTGCCAAATTGGCGTATGGCGTTGCAATAAGCTCATTGTGGCAATTACGAAAGTCATCGCAATGGCGGTGCTGATCAGCGTTTTCTTATAACCAAAACGAGAAAGAATACCACGGATCAGCGGCTTGAACGCCATTGAACTTACAGCAATTGGCACCATTAGCCAGCCTGCCACTTCTGCGCTGTAATGAAATACCACTTGGAGCATTAACGGTAGCAAAAACGGCACGCCCGAGCCACACAGGCGAATAAATAAATTAGCAATAAAGCCTAAACGAAAAGTGCGAATATGAAACAAAGAAAGGGACATTAGCGGATTGTGAACACGCTTGGCATAAAGATAATAGTAGGCCAGAAATGCCATTCCCACCGCCAGCACTACTAACGAAATCCAAGTTGCGGTGAAATGCTCAGCCACCAGATCCAGCCCCAAGGTCAAGCCCACAAGCCCACCCGCAAACAGCACAAAACCCCATTTATCTAAACGGCTCACCTGCCCTTTCATATTTGGCATATAAATGCCTGCAAGGAAAATCCCTGCCAGCCCAATGGGAATATTAATTAAGAAAATCCAATGCCAGGTCATATAAGTTACGATTAAGCCGCCCAACACAGGCCCAAGAATTGGCCCAATAAGGCCTGCCATCGCCATAATATTCCACGCATTTAACAGCTGATTTTTCGGCACAGTACGGATTATCGCAAGGCGCGCAACAGGCATCATTAACGCGCCACCAAGCCCTTGTAAAATGCGAGCAAAGATTAATTGTGGCAAAGATTGCGATAAGGCGCACGCCACCGATCCCAATACAAAAACGCCAATGGCAGCACGAAAAACCTTACGCGTACCAAATTTATCCGCCGCCCAACCGCTTAACGGAATAAACAACGCCACCGTCAAAGCGTAGCTAATGATCGCCAACTGCATATTCAGCGGCGATTCATTTAAACTGCGCGAAATGGTCGGCAATGCCGTATTCAAAATGGTCGCATCTAAGGTTTGCATAAAAAAGGCAACGGCGGCAATCCACGCCAAGCCTGTATAATTTTTCGTTTCTGTCATAAAAATTCTGCGATTTTGCTCCGCACTTTATTTCATTTGTTGTTGATACCAATGAAAAATAAATGCGGCAATTTGCTCAACCTGATTAATATCCAAATGTGGCACAGTGCAGCTTAAAGGGTAATCTGTGGCGAGCGCAATCACTTTTTCATCAAGTTCAGGCAAGGCTTTCTCCATTGTTTTGCGATGCAATAAAATCTTTGCAATAGGTTCGTGTTTGAAGCCTTCCACCAAAATCAAATCCATCAGCTGCGGATCAAATTGCGCTGCCAAATAGTCTAAGCTCACCGGCTGCGCGGTTTCCGTCATCAATGCCCAACGGTTATCACAAGCCATTACCACTTGGCTCGCGCCTGCTTCTTTCATTCGCCAACTATCCTTGCCCTCTTTATCCACCTGCGCGTTATGATGGCTGTGCTTAATCACCGCCACGCGCAAACCTAAATCGGCAAGCTGAGGTAAAAGTTTTTCCAGCAAAGTAGTTTTACCGCTGCCACTGTATCCTGTAATGCCAAGCATCGGGCACATTTTATGTCCTTTATATTAAGTAAAATGTAGCCCTATGATACCGCATTATTGGCAGCTTGTGATCGTTCACATAAATGAATAGATTATTGAATAACACGCAAAAAAATCGGGCGATACGTTGCTTTTTTCTGCCAAGATTTCGATACAAAATGGACGATCACAAAGGCAAGTGCGGTGCAAAAAACGATAAAAATGCCTTGCCAAAGTTCGGTTTGGAAAAGCTGATCGGCGATCAGCGTGGAAAGCAATAAGGTCAGTAACGGGAAAAAATACACCAGCAAACTAGACAAAATCAGTGAGCGTTCCATTAAACCAATTTCGATAATTTGCCCTGCTTTGACAGGGGTGATAGTTTCCACCTCAAAAAAATGCGCCGTGCCTGTGCCATTCAGTTCCGCCAGTGCCGCTGAGCCACAGGCAGACTTTGCCACGCAGCTCCCACAGGCACTTTGCGATTGGCATTTCACTTGCGCAATGCCAGATTGATAGGAAATAACCACCGCACTTTCTTTCAGCATTTACTTCACCTTAATATCTTGCACGATACGTTTTGCGGTAGAAATCGGCAGCTGCCCTACAAGGGTAAATTCGTTATCGCCAAAGGTTTCGCTATAAAAGGTTCTGGTACCATTCCACCAGCCGTTTTTTTCTTCATTTGGCAAAATTGAGCTTGAGCGGTAAAGGGTAAAGGAAAATAATCCATCGCTGTAAAGCTGCGCTTCAATACGTTCTTCGCCATTGGTTTCCACACTGCGATTAATCAGCTTAAAGCCGTTTGGTAACCAGCTTGGCTGCCAGTTAAAGGCTTCCTTACTTGGCTGGAAAGTGGTTTTGTCATTAATCAGCGCAGGAAAACCCATATGATTAATGGCATTGAGCAAATCATCAAATTGTTCACTTTGATATAAATTTACCACGCGGAATTGTTCTAACAGATTATTTTCTCGATCTAACACATCACTGCGTAGCAACAAATGGCTTTGTTCGTCAATAAAGACCACATATTGATAGCGAAAATCATCTTTCGGCAAAATACGAATGGTTTGTACCACGCGATCTGCCACGCGGTTGCGTCCAATATAGGTGAAATCATAATTTTGTTTCAGCGCATCAAGATTGCTCCACATAATCGCAGGCAAGCTGTCCACAATATGATTGGCGTTAATCGAGAACGGAGAATAATTCGGTTGGAAATAGCTCACCACATTATCACGTTGCACTATTTGCTGCGGCATTCCGTCAAGGGTGAGCAGTTGGGCGTAGGTTTTGCCATTATGATAAATATGGCTATAACGTAATGAGGCCATATTCGGCGTGGTTTGCACGAAAGCAATTTCATAGTTCAGATGAGAACCTGCCTGTTGCATTTCGTCTAGCAATTGGCGTGGCTGGACTGCATCAGGTTCTGCCGCCCATAGGGAATTTACAGAAAATAGCACTAAGGAAAGTGCGGTGATTTTTTTGACCGTTTTTAACATCGTTATTCACATATAGGATATAAACAAATTCACCACCAAAAATGGTGGTGAATAACCTAAACTTCATTCATTGTTATTTCTGATTTTGCAAATTTAATCTATCCGCATAAATGCGTTTTTGCAATTCGTAGCTTTGTAGTATTGAATCAATGCGTTTATTTTTTTGCTCAATTTGCTCAGGCGTAATCACCGATTGGGTTGGCGCATTATAGCTCACCTCTTGCACGGAATTGTTAAATGGCAAGGTTTGCAACACAGGCGCGTCTTGGTTTTCTTTGCCATTGTGCGCCATAAAACTTTGCACGCCCATCACCGCAACTAAGCACACGCCCGCTGCCACGGCAAATTGAGTCATTGGCATAAACCACGCTTTCAGTTTTTGCATAAATGGAGATTGCGCAGTTTCTTCTGGCATTGGTTGAGAAATCATAGGTTGTGCCACCACAATTTCTTCTTGCTCAATTAAATCTGCCATTTTTGCAGTGAAATCCGCACCCAATAATACTTCACTTTCCTGACGCATTACTGCACGAATAGTATGAAAATTTGCCCAGGATTTTTGTAAATCAGCATCTTGGCAAAGTTTTTCTGTCATTGCCTCGCTGATTTGTTCGCCATCAATGTAAGCGGAAAGTTGCTCTTTTTGCATTGTAAACTCCAGGGTTTTCTCTTTTAATGTTATTAATGTTGTATTAGCCTTGAAGAAGGGGTTGAATTTTATTTTCGATAATCTCCCTCGCACGGAAAATACGTGAACGCACTGTTCCTACTGGGCAATTCATAATATCGGCAATTTCTTCATAACTTAGCCCTTCTAACTCACGCAAGGTGATGGCGGTTTTTAAGTCTTCTTGCATACTATGAATGGTATCAAAAATGATCTTCTTCAATTCACCAGATAACATCTGATTTTCGGGCGTATCTACGTCCCGCAAATTTGTTCCCACATCATAGGATTCTGCCTCATCTGCCAGAATATCTTCATTCGGCGGGCGGCGCCCCTGTGCGGTTAAATAATTCTTTGCCGTGTTCACGGCGATACGATATAGCCAAGTGTAGAAAGCACTGTCACCGCGGAATGATTCAATAGAGCGATATGCTTTAATGAATGATTCTTGTACAACATCGGGAATATCATTCGGTGAAACATAACGGGTTAATAACCCTGCCACCTTATTTTGATAACGCGATACCAACAAATTGAATGCTTTCTTATCTCCCTGCTGTACCCTTTCTACCAAAGCCTGATCTGTTAGCTGTTCAGTCATATAACCTCTTATACACCTCTAACAAGCCTTGATACACAAGACAGCAAGCTCGTGTTCTCTTAGAGGGGTGAAAATCGTAAAAGTTCAATCTTTTTATCAAATTAGCTCGATAATTTTTCTTGTATATAGGAAACCATTTGCTGTAATTCAAGATCTGGCGCAGGTTTTCGGTTAAAAAACCACGAAAATAACTGTAAATCCGTTGCCGCCAATAAACGCACAAATGTGGCTTTTTGTTGCTCATCTAACGCATCAAAATGTTGCTGAAAGAAAGGCATAATCACTTTATCTAACTCCAACATTCCACGCCGACAATCCCATTCAAGGCGAAATTTATTATATTTTTCCATTTCTGTTCCCTGTTGAACTGAATAATGGGGGATTATAGCGGAATTTGCTTTTCCTTGTGCGAATAATTTCAGAGAGAAAACACAAAAAACCCGACATCTAAGTCGGGTTTTGCTAATAATAAAGTGCGGTTATTTTTCCGAAAGTTTTGGCTTAATAACTGCATAAATCACGCCTGTTAAGGCTGCACCAATGGCAATTGCCGCTAAATACATTAATGGCTGAGTTACAAATGGGATCACGAACAAACCACCGTGTGGTGCTTGTAAGCCGATGGATAAGCCTAAAGAAATCGCACCAGCCACTGCACCACCAATAATGCTTGATACAATTACGCGCACAGGATCAGCCGCCACAAATGGCAATGCACCTTCAGAGATAAAGCATAAACCTAATACGAAAGAGGCTTTACCCGCATCACGTTGATTGGCGGTGAATTTTTTGCGTGCTAATAATGTAGCAATTGCCATTCCAATCGGTGGCACCATACCTGCCGCCATTACCGCAGCCATTGGGGTGTAAACGCCAGAAGCGATTAACCCTGTTCCGAAAGTATAAGCCGCTTTGTTTACTGGGCCGCCCATATCCACACACATCATCGCACCAAGCACCGCCCCTAATAATAACGCATTGCTTTGTCCCATTGTGTTGAGCCATTCCACCAATGCGTCCATTAAGCCTTTTACCGGTGGATTGATCAGATAAATCATCACCAAGCCGACAATCGCAGAACCGAGCAATGGCAAAATTAAAATCGGTTTTAATGAACTTAAGCTCGCTGGTAATTGAATAGCTTGATTTAAGAATTTCACCACATAACCTGCAAGCAAGCCGGCAATAATCCCGCCTAAAATCCCTGCACCTGCGGTGGTAGCGAGCATACCACCAATTAACCCCACGGCTAATCCGGGACGATCAGCGATAGAAAAGGCCACATAACCTGCGAACACGGCAATCATTAAGTGGAACGCAGCACCGCCACCAATATCCATCAAGGCTTTTGGTAAACCGCCTGCAATATTCGGATCTTTAAAGGCTTCGATACCAAACATAAATGAAATGGCGATCAACAAGCCCCCTGCTACCACCAATGGCAACATATGGGAGACCCCTGTCATCAAGTGTTTATACAAGCCTTTACGCTCACCAGTGCTTTCTTCGCTGGCTTGTGATTTAGCGACATTTGCCCCTGTGTAAATTTTCGCTTCTTTAAAGGCTTTTTCAAATTCTTGTGCTGTTTTCTTCAGCGCAAGCCCAGTGGACGTGCGATACATCGGCTTGCCTTCAAATTTGCTTAAATCCACATCAATATCAGCAGCAATAAAGACAAGATCCGCATTCGCCACATCTTCAGGAGAAATAATGTTACTCGATCCCACTTGTCCACGGGTTTCCACTTTCACATTCCAGCCTTGTTTTTTAGCATATTCAGCAATAGCCTCCGCTGACATAAAAGTATGCGCTACGCCTGTTGGGCAAGCGGTAACTGCCACAATATTTTTCCTTTGATTAGAAAAATCTGGCGCATTTTGTACCGCACTTTTATTTTCCGCCCCATTTGAATTTTCCGCAGGCTGATATTCCACCGCTTCCGCCTGTGCCTGTTTCAAGGTCGCTTCTGGTGCATTAAAGGCGTTTTCCACCTCTGCCACAAACAGTTTTTTGCCTCGTAATGCGCTGTTATTTGGCGCACCACCTAAGGCGATCACTAAATCCGCTTGGTTGGCTTCAGCCACCACTTCATCGCCTTGCTGTTTTGCTGCCGCAGCCAGCACTTGTTTAATCAAAAAGGCTTTGGCATTGCCTAATTGTTGTGTGTTTGTCAAAAAAATCTTCATTGTTCTACCCTTTAATCACTGAAATTTCTACTTTTTCTAAGATTGGCGTTAATAACGCAGGATCACTCACGCCCACATTGCTTTGCGACACGGCAAAGGCAGATACCGCACTGGCAAACGCCAAGGTGTCTTGCTGTGAAAGCGATTTGCTCAGGCCGTAAATTAGCCCTGCCACCATCGAATCGCCCGCGCCCACGGTGCTAACCACTTGCTCGCATTTTGGTGGCTTCGCTTGGATCACGCCTTGTTTGCTTAACCACAAAGAACCGTCCGCGCCCATTGAAATAATCACATTGGCAATGCCTTGTGCGCGCAATTTTTCTGCGGCGGCGATGATGTCTTCTAGGGTTGGTAAGGAATGTCCCACCCAAGCCTCAAGCTCGCGATGATTGGGTTTCACTAGCCAAGGATTAGCGGATAACCCCGCGCTAAGCGCTGCATTACTGCTGTCTAACACCACTTTTACGCCAGCTTGTTGTAGCTGTTTGAGCCAATCTGCAAAATCTGTTGGGCTAACACCGCGCGGCAAGCTGCCACATACTGCGACAATGTCAAAATCCTTGCATAACAACAAGGATTGCTGCACAAAATCTTGCCAATCTTGTGGTGAAATTTCATAGCCTAAGAAATTGAGATCCGTTACATCGGCCTCTGTTTCGGTAATTTTCACGTTTATGCGAGTTTTACCCGCCACACGCTGAAAGCGATCTTCTAAGCCTAGTTCCGCAAACATTGTGTTGAAATCCCCTTGATTATCACGACCAAGGAAACCACTCACCGCTACATCAACGCCTAAATCTTTCAACACTTTTGCTACGTTGATGCCTTTGCCTGCAGGGAATAAGCCCAAGGTTTCCACCGTATTCACTTCACCCAGCGCAATACGCTTTAACCGCCCCACTAAATCATAGGCGGTATTTAACGTGATAGTTGCCACTTTTGCCATTATCAACTCCTACTCACCTAACCCTACTCACCTAAACCAGCTTCAATCGCCGCACCAATGCCATCAAGGGCTTTTTGTGCTTCTTCACCGGTTGCCACAAAACGTAAACGATGTCCTTTCACCACACCAAGCGCCACTACTTTCATCAAACTTTTAGCGCTAACTAATTGGCTATCGCGATCCACATTTTGCACCGCCACGGAAGCGTTATATTTCTTCACTTCATTAACTAACACCGCGGCAGGACGTGCGTGCAAACCGTGTTCGTTACGCACCACAAACACCGCTTCAACACTTTCGCTTGGATCTTGATTATCAAGTGCGGTGGTTTTTTCTGCGTTTTTTTCGCTAGTCGTGTTGCTTTCGCCAATCACTTCAATATGATCCGGCTCTTTCGGCGATAAAGAGGATACTTCTTCCCCTAAACCGTCCGCAATGGCTTTACCAATGGCTTCAATGGCTTGTTTGGCATCTTCACCCACCGCGCTAAAACGTAAACGATGTCCAAGGGTTGCGCCCAATGCCACGATTTTCATCAGACTTTTGGCGCTGATAGCTTCACCACCACGGGTGAGATTTTCCACCGTAATTTTCGAGGCGAATTTTTTCACTTCATTCACTAACACCGCTGAAGGACACGCGTGCAAGCCGTGTTCATTACGCACGGTGAATGTGCCGATAACCGTGCCTGCATTTTCGCTACTGGTATTGGCAGGTGCTGGGCTTTCAACACTCACTTCGCCGCCATTAAGTGCGGTCAAAATTTGCTGAGAATTTCCATTTAATAAGGCTTGTTGCACGGAATTTTCTAGTAATCGTGCGAGTAGCTCATCAATTTGATCATTCACACAAGCCACCGTTAGTACGCCTTTCACTTCTTTATGATTATGCTGGAAAGCTTGCTTTGCACGGCTGAACACAAGGGCATTTTTCTCGTTACCTTGCACCGAATCGGTAAGCCATAAGCCGCCGCCCAATGGCAATGCAGGAGAGGCGATCACCTCTGCCACAAATTGATTATTCACCGCGCCTTGGTTTTGCAATTTGCCGGCATTAATCGCAATTAAAGTAAGCAGGCTTTCAGTATCCACATCAAGGCTCAGATCTTCGCTTTTCACTTCCAGCGTTTCTTCGCCCATTAAAATGGCACGGAATTTTTCTACCTCTTGTAATGTCGCCAATTTCGCCGCTTTTTCTTCATCGCCAAGCACTTGTGTAAGCTGGCGAAGCAGGCTGAGATGTTCATCGGAACGTGCGGCGATCCCGATCACCACATAGGCTTTATTGCCGTCGCCCCATTCAATCCCTTGTGGAAATTGAAACACTTGCACACCCGTTTCTTTCACCATTGGACGCGTTTCCAATGTGCCGTGCGGAATGGCAATGCCGTTGCCTAAAAAGGTGGACGTTTGCGTTTCGCGCGCCAACATTCCTGCTAAATATCCTGCTTCCACATTGCCCGCTTGCTCAAGCGCTTGCGCCACCAATTCAATGGCTTGCTGTTTATTTTCGGCTTGTGCCGATAAGTGAATATTTTTTTCTGATAAGTTCAGCATTTTCCCTCCAGAATATTGGTTTGAATGCCAAATGGCGTTGTGATACTGGCTCACTTCTTCGCAAAACCAATTTGGCGATACGTTTTACTGATGATTTGCTTAACACGTTGTTAAACGCTTGCTGAACATTAAGCAAAAACCTTTCAGCTTAAATAAAAAAAGAAAAGGTTACTGATTAAACATCAGTAACCTCACACATTATTTTCCTGTACAGACTTTCAACACTTGATCGCTACCTTCCGCGATATAGCCCTCATCTAAGGAACGCGGTTGCCCTTTTTGTAGATCTCGCATTGCATCATAAATGCCTTGCGTTGCACTTGGCTGGCTGATTTGCGACCAACAATTTGCACTTAAGCGATTGAAATTATTCTGTAATTCAGAAGCAAACACCACACCACTATAATAAGCATAAACTTGGCTATCCACGCCTCCGCCTTGGTATAATTTCGCTTTCACTTCTTCAATCGGCACTAAAATACGGTTGAGATACCAATCATTCACGCCACTAGCAAAAGAATTCACATCATAATCTTCATTTACACGCCCTGAATAGGTTTGCACCGTTGCCGCATACGCAGAAGCATAGGATTTTTTATCGATTTTCTCTTTATCCAAATCGATCACTTTTTTCTCATTGTCCATAAACGGCACATAAGAAGTCAAAGAAGAACACGCCACTAAAAAGGCACTTAACACTGAAATTGAAATAATTTTGAACATAACTTATCCGTTTTTTGTTAATCAGATTTTTCTTATTATACTGATTATAATTTGAATAAAAAGCCAAATTTCCGTGATTTTTTCACCGCACTTCGCTTTCTAAATCTGCCAGCTTATTAAAATTTTGGAACGCCTCTTTCTGATCGCGAAAATCTACCGCAATTGCGCCATTTTCTCGCATAAACTGCAACATTCGCCGCTCACCGCTGTGTAAATAAGCAGCGAGCTTTTCCGCCAATAAGGTGGAAACCAAACAAAATGTCGGGTGTTCACGCTCACCATCGGTGGCATAAGTGAGTAAAACTGACGAATTTTCCCCCGCACTTTGGCGATCTTGCAAAGATTTCAAAATGGGCTGCTGCAATTTTTCCAATAAATTCAACGGTAAAAAGGGGCAATCACAAGGCACAAACAGTACAAAATCACTCTCTGCCAATTTTAGCCCCGTTAAAATGCCACTCAACGGCCCTTGGAAATCCGCCAATTCATCGGCAAACACAGGCAACCCAAACTGCGCATAGCATTCTTGGTTGCGATTGGCATTCACCGCCACCTGCGCCACCTGATCTTTCAAGCGCTGATAGCAATGCCAAAATAACGGTACGCCCTGATAAAGTTGCAACCCCTTATCCACGCCCCCCATACGCCTTGCCCGCCCTCCAGCAAGAATCACCGCACTAATTTTCATCTGCCCTCGCTTTACTTTTTAGCCTATCAAATGGCCTCATTCTACTTGATAAATCCGCAAATAAAAAAGTGCGGTGGAAAAATTGTAAGTTTTCTACCGCACTTGTTAAAGCGCTTTTTTCCGCCAGCTTATTCCTTTCTCCCCCTAATTACAGTATTATTTAGCCCTTTATTATCCAAGGTAAGGAACTGTTATGAAATGTCATCGTCTAAATGAAGTGTTGGAACTGTTGCAACCTTATTGGTCGCAAGATCCTGATTTGAGCTTAACCCAGATTTTGCAGAAAATCGCTGATGAAGCGGGGTTTGATAAACCTGTGGCAGAATTAACGGACGAAGTGATTATCTATCATTTGAAAATGTATGGCACAGATAAGCACGAGCCGATCCCTGGTATTAAAAAAGATTATGAAGAAGATTTTAAAACCGCGTTGCTAAAAGCGCGTGGCATTATTGAATAAGGAAAGTTGTAATGAAAAAATTTCTTGTTGCCTTAGCATCATTATTTTTTGTGGCGAATGTACAAGCTGCGGATTTAACCGAAGGAAAACAATACATTGCGTTAAACACTGAACGCGCAGTTCAGCCTGAAGTGATTGAGTTTTTCTCTTTTTATTGCCCACATTGTTATGCCTTTGAAATGGATTATCACATTCCTGAGAAAGTGAAATCGGCATTACCTGAAGGAACAAAATTCAAGCAATATCACGTAAATTTCTTAGGTTTTCAATCAGAAAATCTCACTCGCGCTTGGGCATTAGCAATGGCCTTAGGCGTGGAAGAGAAAGTTAAAGCCCCATTATTTGAAGCGGCGCAAACTGCGGTGAAAAATCGTGATCAAAGTGCGCCAAGTTTAGATGCGATTCGTCAAATTTTTATTGATAGCGGGGTAAGTGCAGAACAATTTGATGGCGGTATTAACAGTTTTGCGGTAACGGGTTTGTACAATCAGCAAGTGCAAGCGGCTGAGCGTTTTGATGTACACGGTGTGCCAGATTTCTATGTGAACGGTAAATATCGTGTGAACCCTGAGGGCTTATCACACAGTGAAGCGGGTTTCATTCAAGATTATGTAGAAACCGTGAAAGCCTTGCTACAAAAGTAACAAATAAATTGCAAAAATAAGCAAAAATTGGTTTAATGCGTGCCGATTTTGAATTCGCAATATTGAGGATATTATGGCAGAAAGTTTTAGCGTAACGCGTCGCTTTTTTGACGATAAAAACTATCCCCGCGGTTTTGCTCGCCACGGTGATTATACAATCAAAGAATCCCAAGCTTTAGAGCAATATGGTCAAGCATTTAAAGCCTTAGATAGTGGTGAGCGTGCGCCTGTAACAGAAGAAGAAAAAGCCTTTGTGGCATTTTGTAAAGGCGAGCGTCAGCCAGAAACGTTCTTTGAAAAAACGTGGAATAAATACCGCACTTTAACCAGCACCACAAAACGTGTTTATACTTTATCTGGCGTGGTAGCGGATAACCTAGAAGAGATGAGCAACGCGGATTAATCTGCCTAGCAAGATCATAAGGCTTGAGCAATCAAGCCTTTTCTTTTTGTTGGCAACGAATAATGAGAACTATCAATGCAAGCCTTACCTATCGAAAAATATGATGAATTATTGGCAGAAAAACGCCAAAAATTAACCGCACTTTTAGCGCCCTTTAATGCGCCAGAATTGGCGGTATTTGATTCGCCAAAACAACATTATCGTATGCGTGCTGAATTTCGTGTTTGGCATCAAGATGATGATTTTTATCATATTATGTTTGACCGTCAAACGCGTAAGCCTTATCGCATTGATCATTTTCCGATTGCCAGCCAGCTTATCAATGAAATGATGCAAGCGCTTTTGCCGTTGCTCAAACAGCAAACCATTCTCAAGCATCGTTTATTCCAAATTGATTATCTCAGCACCCTGAGCAATAAAATTATCGTCAGCCTGCTTTATCACAAAGTGCTTGATGAACAATGGCAACAGGCGGCGGTAGCATTACGCCAAACCCTGCAACAACAAGGTTTTGACGTGCAGATCATCGGGCGTGCCTCTAAACAAAAAATTTGTTTAGATCAAGATTATGTGGACGAAATTCTGCCCGTAAACGGCAAAGAATATATTTATCGCCAAGTGGAAAACAGTTTCACGCAACCCAATGCGGTGGTAAATGGCAAAATGTTGCAATGGGCGATTGATTGCACCCAAAACAGCCAAGGGGATTTGCTCGAGCTTTATTGCGGCAACGGCAATTTTTCTATCGCGCTGGCACAGAACTTTCGTAACGTGCTGGCAACAGAAATCGCCAAGCCATCGGTTGCTGCCGCGCAATTTAATATCGCCGCGAACCATATTGATAATTTGCAGATTATCAGAATGTCGGCAGAAGAATTTACCCAAGCAATGAACGGCATGCGCGCCTTTAATCGTTTAAAAGGCATTGATTTGCAAGCTTATGATTGCAATACCATTTTTGTTGATCCGCCAAGGGCAGGGCTTGATCCTGACACGGTAAAATTGGTGCAACAATATGATCGCATTTTGTATATTTCCTGCAATCCGTACACTCTATGCGACAACTTGCAAACCCTGTGCCAAACCCACCGCATTGAGCGTGCGGCGCTGTTTGATCAGTTCCCTTATACTGAACATATGGAATCTGGTGTATGGTTGATCCGAAAATAGCCGTGCAACTGATTTGCGAAACAAAAAATTCGCAAAATTTCACCGCACTTTGTGAACAACAAGGTTTAATTCACCAGCCAGCCAGCCCGTTGGCCTTGGTGCAAACGGAACAAAACGGCATTGCGCGTTTAGAATTACGCAAATTAGACGAACCCAAATTAGGCGCCGTCTATGTAGATTTTGTCAGCGGTGCAATGGCGCATCGGCGCAAATTCGGCGGCGGACGTGGCGAAGCCATCGCCAAAGCCGTTGGCATCAAAAAAGATTATCTGCCTAGCGTCATTGATGCCACCGCAGGGCTAGGGCGTGATGCCTTTGTCCTTGCTGCTATTGGCTGCCAAGTGCGCTTAGTAGAACGCCACCCTGTGGTCTATTTATTGCTGCAAGACGGCTTGCAACGGGCTTATCAAGACGCAGAAATCGGTGCAATGATGCAGCAAAATATGCAGTTATTGCCCATAAAACAGATTGATGAACTTGCACAACAAGGCACGAAAGCAGATGTGGTGTACCTCGACCCGATGTATCCCCACAAAGCAAAAAGTGCCTTGGTAAAAAAAGAAATGCGCGTTTTTCAGCATTTAGTGGGCGCAGATGAAGACGCTGACCAACTGCTCGCCCCCGCCTTACAAATCGCGCAAAAACGTGTGGTGGTAAAACGCCCCGACTACGCCCAATTTCTCGCCGAAAAAGCCCCGCACTTTAGCCGCGAAACCAAAAATCATCGCTTTGATATTTATACTGTGATTTAGCCACGCAGCTTAATAAAGGGAATAAAAAAAGCAGATCAAAGGATCTGCTTTTTGCGTTCTTATACTTATTTTAATATAAGCTAAATGATTGGATATAAGGCAATTTTCCTGCTTTTAGCATTTTCTCAATGCCGCTGCGGTGATCTGTTGTGCCTAAACCTCGCAACTCAAAATTGATGCTAAAGCTATTGTCGTAAACCACTTCGTTTGCTTTTTGTCCGTCTTTACTGGTTACATAACGGCGTGCACCAACGCCTACCGACCAGCAACAAGTGTTGTATTTCACGCCAAGATATTGTTCAACTGGTTTTTTCAAAGCAAGATCTTGATAGTAATGTCCAACCACGGCCCATCTGTCGGCAATTTCCCACGCGGCCACTAAACCGAGCTGTTTAATATCTTGATTGTACGCATTTGCGCCCGTGAGATTTTGGTCAATATATTCCTGACTTGCATAGCGATAACTCAGCTGAATCAGATTATTGCCACTTGGGTTATATTCCAACACGGTATTGGCAAGGGAGGTTTGGTGTAAGCTGGTATCGTATTGATAGCTACCACGCCAATTCCATTTTGGACTAATACGCCAGTTGCTTTCTAATGACCAAGATGAGGTGGAGCGATCACTGCTATTGCTTGGATTATTATCAATGCGCGAATCGTTGAGATAATAAATTTGCCCTAAAGAGAGGTTAAAACGTTCGTTTCCTTCTTGATCGTAAAAACGTGTTGTTCCGCCTAAGGTGAACTGATTTGCCGAAGCGATACGGTCTAAGCCACTATAACGGCGATCACGGAATAAGGAAAAATAATCTTGCTGCAATAAAGCTGAATCATAACCAAAACCAAGATATTGGCTATTTAATTTTGAGCCGATATTGCTTTGATCTTTATAAGGACGATAAAGATACTGAATGTGCGGTTCAATGGTTTGCGTATAACCGTCAAACAAGGTTTCTTTGCTGGCAAGCAAGGTTTGAAAATCCACTTTCACTTGCGGCAACACGCGGGTTACAGAGCGTTCAATCTCTTCTGCATTTTGCCCTTTTCCTTTGGTTTGATTATAGTGCGTGGCGTAAAGTTTGGTTTCAATATTCAAACTGCCGTAACGGTTCGCAAGGGGAATATTAAGGCTTGGCTCAATGTGATAACGCCAAGCTTTTGGCATTAAGGCGCTGTCATTCTCAAAGCGAGAAATTTGTGAGAATAAACGGAAATCCATTAAACCGTTAGCAAGCCCATCACGATAATAATTAAAATCTAGCTGTGGAAAAACGCGGTAAGGCCCAATATCCACATCATCAAACACTTGGAATTGCTTCGCCGATAGGGAGAAATTGTAATTTGGCTGATAGTACGCGATGCGGAAATTTTGATCAGCATAACCGTCCGTGCTGCGTCCGTAAGCGGAGTCAAAATCTGAGAAATAACGCTTATCGCTGACTCTGGTGTAATCCACGTTTAAACGCCAATTTTGTAAGAAACTGGAACTGTGTCGCCAGTGAAATAAATGACGCGAACGGTTATCCCCTTGGTAATCATCAAGCCGATCACGGCCCAAATATTCGCCTGCAATTAACCCTTCGCCAAGCTGCGTGAGATAACGTGCTTCGCCATTAAATTGCCAGCCACGTTTTGACATATATTTTGGTGTTACGGTCATATCAAAATTGGGTGCAATGTTCCAATAAATAGGCTGTGCATACCAATAACCATCACGGCTAGAAGTTCCTACACTTGGAATGAGCAAGCCAGAGCGGCGGCGATCGCCAATTGGCAGTTGTAAATAAGGAGTATAGAAAATTGGCACGCCGTGAATTTTAAAGCGCGCATGCCACATTTCGGCATATTCTTCTTGGATATGCTGACGCATTTCAGAGGCTTCAATCGTCCAGCTATTATCATCAGGCAAGCAAGAGGTAAAGGTGGCGTTTTTCAATAAGCGATAATCATTGCGTAGCTCAACTTGCTGCGCTTTACCGCGTCCTTGACGGCCGACAAATTGGTAATCTGCGCCTTCTACATCAGCATCTTTATTATTCAGATTAACCTTGGCAGAATCACCTAACAGATTGATTAGATTATCTTTATAATCAAAACCATTCTTCGCATAGGCAAAGCGTTGCACATTTTGCCCTTCGCCTGTTTGAATCACTTCCGCCACTTGCGTTTTTAAATGGCGATTGCCTTGTTGAATATCCACGTCCCCTTCGTAACGTGCATTAACAGGCTGATTTAACTCCACGCGATCGGCTTCAATATAAACTGGCAATTCATTTGGATCGCCTTGCACCACTTCCCCTTGAAACTGTGGTACGCCAGCTAAACATTGCTGCTGCAAACTTGCCCAACTTGGCGCGCCATAAAGTGCGGTCAAAATTGAGAAAGAAAGCATTGTGTAGTAATTTTTTTTCATTAATAACCCATTTTGTTTTCAGGTGTAGAAATTAACCCGATTATAAAGAAAAACCGCTCAAAAAGCATTTTATTTATGCTTACAAAAACAGGTGTTGAGATGATCATTCACCAAGCCCATTGATTGCATAAAGGCATAGCAGGTGGTTTCGCCCACAAAAACAAAACCTTTTTTCTTCAAGGCTTTTGACAGTTGTTTTGAAGTGTCTGTTTTGGCAGGAATGACAGATAAATCCGGCACATCATTCATTTGTGGTTGATGATTCACAAACGCCCAAATAAAATCGCTAAAATTTTCACCGCACTTTTCCATCGCTAAATAGGCTTTGGCGTTTTTCACAATAGCTTCTAATTTTGCACGATGACGAATTAATCCCGCATTTTGCATTAACGCGTCAATATCTTGCTCGTTCATTTGAGCAATTTTGACGGGATCAAAATGATGAAAGGCTTGGCGATAATTTTCCCGCTTTTTTAATACCGTGATCCAAGAAAGCCCTGCTTGTTGCCCTTCTAGACAAATTTTCTCAAATAATTTCAAACTGTTATATTCTGGCTTGCCCCATTCATTATCGTGGTAATCTTGATAAATCGCTGAGCCTTCCGCCCAACTACAACGTGTTTTCATTTTGTTTTCCTTATATTGTGATCCTGATCACAGATTTTATTTCTCTAAGGTTTTCTACCGCGCCAAATTTAATTTAGAATCTACCTATCAATACCAAAGCTAAAATAGCTATATGTGCATCGCTAAGATGTGATATTGTATGCGAACTTAACTAACAATCAAATGAGAGGTAACTATGACAACACAATTAGAAGCATTACGCGAAATGACCGTGGTTGTGGCAGATACAGGGGATATTGAAGCCATTAAAACCTACCAACCACAAGACGCCACCACCAACCCATCACTCATTTTAAGCGCCTCTGCTTTGCCTCAATATGCACCATTAATTGATGAAGCCATTGCTTATGCCAAAAGCAAAAGTACCGATAAAGCACAGCAACTTATTGATGCAGAAGATAAATTAGCGGTAAACATCGGTTTAGAAATTCTTAAAATTGTCCCAGGACGCATTTCTACCGAAGTGGACGCACGTCTTTCTTACGACACCCAAGCGACCGTTGAAAAAGCGCGTAAATTAATCGCACTTTATAATGAAGCAGGTGTATCTAATGATCGTATTTTAATTAAAATCGCCTCTACTTGGCAGGGTATCCGTGCAGCAGAAATCCTTGAAAAAGAAGGTATTAACTGTAACCTAACCCTGTTATTCTCTGAGGCTCAAGCGCGTGCTTGCGCAGAGGCTGGCGTGTATTTAATTTCCCCATTTGTGGGGCGTATTCTTGATTGGTACAAAGCTAATAGCGACAAAAAAGACTACGCACCAGCAGAAGATCCAGGTGTAATTTCAGTGACGAAAATTTACAACTATTACAAACAACACGGCTATCAAACCGTGGTAATGGGCGCAAGTTTCCGTAACGTAGGCGAAATTACTGAGCTGGCTGGTTGCGACCGTTTAACCATCGCCCCTGCATTATTAAAAGAATTGCAAGAAAATAACACCGCACTTGTGCGTAAATTAGACTACACGGGTGAAGTGAAAGCCAAGCCACAACCGCTTACTGAAAGCGAGTTCTATTGGCAGCACAACAGCGATCCAATGGCTGTCGAAAAACTGGCTGAAGGTATCCGCAAATTCGCCATCGACCAAGAGAAATTAGAAGCGATGCTATTGGCGAAGTTCTAATCGAAATCTGATAAAACAAAGCCCCAAAAATCAATGGGGCTTTTGCTATGCGTGCAAATTCTGCCAAAAATCCAACCGCACTTTTAATTCTTGTAATGGTACAAAGCGGGCGAAGCGCTCCACTTCTTTTTGTTCATAGAAAATAAGTACCACTGGGGCGGTAAGTGCGTGGAAATAACTCGCCATTTCAGGAATATCCGCAATATTTGCTTGCATTGCAGAAAGTGTTGGATAAGTCGGCAAAAGTGCTTCAAGCTGCTGCGCTACGGCAGTACACACGCCACAGTTTGGCGCTTTGATAAGCAACAAAGCAAAAGGATTTTCATTAATATGTTGTTCAATTTCCTTTAATGTCGTTGCGATTTTCATTGTTTCAACCTAATGAAAGTAGTTTCTTAAAAAAGTTTCCTCACAATAAAGTGCGGTGCAAATTTTAGGAATTTTTTCTTTATCCTTCCATATAACTTTTTAGCGCCTCGCCTTGTAATCCGGCATTAAGGGCGATCAACAATTTTAAGCGTGCTTTTGGCGCATTGAGTTCTTTCACAAACATCACGCCTTGCTCTTGCAAACTTGCACCACCGCCGTCATAACCATAAACAGGCTCTGCGATGCCGTTAAAACAACGAGAAACCAAGGCAACGGGAATGTTGTGTGCAAGCAGCCGTTGTAATCCTCTTTCCGCTTGCGGTGGAATATTTCCTGCGCCAAGTGCTTCAATAATCAGGCCGTCTAACTGTTGCAGATCTAATTGATCAAGCAACCAACTGTCCATTCCAGCATAAGCTTTGATGATTTGCACATTGCCACTCACCGTTTCTAAGTCAAAACGCACACGCGGCTCGGCAGTTTTGAAAAACAGAATGTCTTTTTTCATAATCACGCCCAAAGGCCCGTGTGTTGGCGTTTGGAAGGTGGAAACGTTGGTGGTATGAGTTTTGGTCACATACTTCGCAGCGTGAATTTCATCATTCATCACCACTAACACGCCTTTATCGGCACTTTTCTCAAAACTTGCCACGCGCAAGGCAGAAAGGTAATTATAAATGCCATCACTGCCAAGTTCATTATTGGAA
The DNA here is from genome assembly GCF_900635775.1 of Avibacterium volantium. Taxonomy (NCBI): domain Bacteria; kingdom Pseudomonadati; phylum Pseudomonadota; class Gammaproteobacteria; order Pasteurellales; family Pasteurellaceae; genus Avibacterium; species Avibacterium volantium. The sequence goes on from NZ_LR134167.1 coordinate 128,426, forward strand.
CGCATTGCGCCCGTGATCACAATCGGCATTTTCGGCAGCTGCATTGTATCTAGAAAATAGGCGGTTTCTTCCAGCGTATCCGTACCGTGCGTAATCACGACACCATCATAATTTGCTCCGTCTTGTTTAATTTTCTGGCTCAACGCCAACATATGCTCAAGGCGAATATGCGGACTAGGAAGATTGAGAAAATCCACCGATTCCACTTCAACATTATGCAAATCAAACCCGACTTTGGTCATAGGATTAGTGGCATTTGGCGCCACTTTCCCTTGACTGTCCGCGTGCATTGAAATTGTTCCACCCGTGTGGAGAACAAGGAGTTTTTTCATTATTTTTCGTTCTTCTATTCTGTTTTAATTGCGTTATTTTAGCATAGCTATTCACAAAAAATTTGTTACAAGCCTTCAATCACACTAAAGTGCGGTAGAAATTTTCATTATTTTTAGTTAATCAGCCAAGCACTGCGAAGTTTAGTCAGAGTAGGAGGAGAGGTTAAACCTGTTAAAAGTCTTTTCTGAAGCTGGAACTTCTGTTTTACCGCCTTGTCCATATTTCAAACAAAGAAATATTTTTTATACAAGGAGTTCATTATGCGCAGACACAAATTAACCGAGAACGATGTTACGCCGGAAGAAATTTTCTATCATCGACGCAAACTGATTGCTGGACTTGGCGCGATAGGTGGAATGTCTCTATTACCGCAAATTTCACAAGCAGATCCTATGCCTCAAGAGAATTTACTTCTCTTCAAAAAAGACAGCTTAAACACCGCATTATCCTTAACGCCAGAAGATAAAGTAACTGGTTATAATAACTTCTATGAATTTGGCATAGACAAGGGCTCTCCCGCTCAATATGCACACACATTAAAAACCGCTCCTTGGCAAGTAGAAATTTCTGGTGAAGTTGAAAAACCATTAATCTTGGATTTACAGGATCTTTATACACGTTATCCCTTGCAAGAAAGAATTTATCGTTTCCGTTGTGTAGAGGCGTGGGCAATGGTTATTCCTTGGATTGGTTTTGAATTAAATGCTCTCTTACGCGAAGTTAGACCAACCAGTCGAGCGAAATATGTTGAGTTTGAAACGCTCTATGATCCAGAGCAAATGCCGGGGCAAAAAAATTTCTTCTGGGGAGGTGGAATTAATTACCCTTATCGGGAAGGTTTAACGATTGCTGAAGCAATGCACCCACTCACGCTGCTCTCCGTTGGACTTTATGGCAAAAAGCTAACGCCTCAAAATGGTGCTCCAATACGTCTAGTCGTTCCTTGGAAATATGGATTTAAAAGCATAAAGTCGATTGTAAAAATTCGTTTAACCGAAACTCGTCCGCTCAATACTTGGCAACAACTTGCGCCGCATGAATATGGCTTTTATGCCAACGTGAACCCAAATGTGCCTCACCCTCGATGGTCACAAGCCAGTGAACGTGTTATTGGTGCAGGCGGATTATTCAATGTGAAGCGACAACCCACCTTGCTGTTTAATGGTTATGATGAAGTTGCCTCACTGTACCAAGGATTAGATTTAACGGTTAATTACTAATGAAATCAGCACGTTTCTTACTGCATTTTACTGCTGGCGCCCCTTTTATATGGCTAGGTCATGAACTCATTATCAACCAAGGACAATATTTTGGGGCCGATCCGATTAAAGAATTAATTCACTTTTTAGGATGGATGGCACTTAGCCTATTTCTAGGTGTTTTTCTCTTCAGAGAGGCGATAGGGCTATTCAAATGGCATAAATTAAAAACCTATCACCCTATTTTAGGGCTATGGGCAATGGTATGGGCGAGTTTACATATTATTGCCTATTTTTATCTTGAATTAGGCTTAGACACTTCTCTATTTATTGAAGAGTTAATCTTACGCCCTTATCTTCTATTCGGTGCATTAGCTTTTTTAATCTTCATTTTTACTTCGGTGATCATGCTGCCAGCTATAAAACGTTATTTACAAAGAACTGTTTTTCCCTTACATCAACTCAGTTATATCGCCCTATTTTTTGCCTCCGTGCATTATGTTTGGTCATCAAAAAGTTTTCAATTAGGGGCATGGATTTACTTGCTTACAGCAATCCTGCTTCTGATATTGAAAGTGTGGAAATATTTAAAAAGCCATAAACGTTGAATAAATCATAATGCAACAAAAAAGCCAATGGCATACACCATTGGCTATTGTTTTATTTAAAGCGATAACTAATAAATTAGATTACTGCTTTTTCTACAACGCGAACTAAAGTCCAAGACTTAGTTTTTGAAATTGGGCGACATTCGCGAACTTCTACTACATCACCTAATTTCGCTTCGTTGTTTTCATCGTGCACGTGTAATTTTGTTGTGCGGCGGATAAACTTACCATAAAGTGGGTGTTTCACTTTGCGTTCGATCGCAACTGTGAATGATTTATCCATTTTGTCGCTAATTACACGACCTTGCACGGTACGAATATTATCAGTCATTACTCACCCGCCTTCTCGGTTAATACAGTTTTCACTTGTGCAATACTGCGACGCACTTGTTTTAACTGATGGGTTTGTTGAAGCTGACCGGTGGCTGCTTGCATACGCAATTTGAATTGCTCACCTAACAAGTTAACCAATTCAGCATTCAGCTCTTCAACAGTTTTTGTACGTAGTTCTTGAGCTTTCATTACATCACCGTTTTAGTTACGAATGTGGTCTTGATTGGCAATTTCGCTGCTGCAAGTGCAAATGCGTTTCTTGCTAATTCTTCAGACACACCATCCATTTCATAAAGTACTTTACCCGGCTGGATTAAAGCTACCCAGTATTCAACGTTACCTTTACCTTTACCCATACGGACTTCTAATGGTTTTTCAGTAATTGGTTTATCTGGGAATACACGGATCCAGATTTTACCTTGACGTTTAATCGCACGAGTCATCGCACGACGTGCTGCCTCAATTTGGCGAGCGGTTAAACGACCACGACCAACTGCTTTCAAACCGAAGGTACCGAAGCTAACTTCTGTACCACCTGCAATTCCACGGTTACGACCTTTTTGGACTTTACGGAATTTTGTACGTTTTGGTTGCAACATTTAGCAATTCTCCTTACTTACGACCTTTACCACGTGGCTTTTTAGGCGTGGTAGGTTGTTGTTCTGGTTGTTGTTCAATTGCAGCCATTCCACCAAGAATCTCACCTTTGAAGATCCACACTTTAACGCCGATTACGCCGTATGTTGTGTGAGCTTCTGCAGTGTTATAATCGATGTCCGCACGCAGTGTATGTAATGGTACACGACCTTCACGATACCACTCTGAACGAGCAATCTCTGCACCACCTAAACGACCGCTTACTTCAACTTTGATACCTTTAGCACCTAAACGCATTGCGTTTTGTACTGCACGTTTCATTGCACGGCGGAACATTACACGGCGTTCAAGTTGTGAAGCGATGCTATCAGCAACTAATTTTGCATCTAATTCAGGTTTTTTCACTTCAGCGATGTTGATTTGTGCTGGAACACCTGCGATTGCCGCAACAGCGTTACGTAATTTTTCAACATCTTCGCCTTTTTTACCGATTACGATACCTGGACGAGCTGTGTGAATTGTTACACGAATACTTTTCGCTGGACGCTCAATAGTGATGCGTGAAACGGAAGCATTCGCTAATTCTTTATTTAAGAATTGACGCACTTTGAAATCACCATCTAAGTTAGATGCGAAATCTTGTGTATTCGCAAACCAAGTAGAGCTCCAAGGCTTAACAATACCTAGGCGAATACCATTTGGATGGACTTTTTGACCCATTGCTATTCCTCTACTAAATTAACGATCTGACACAACCACTGTGATGTGGCTTGTACGTTTTAAAATACGATCTGCACGACCTTTAGCACGTGGCATAACACGTTTCATACTAGGACCTTCATCTACGAAAATCTTAGTCACTTTAAGATCATCGATATCTGCACCATCATTATGCTCAGCATTAGCGATTGCAGACTCAAGCACTTTCTTAACTAGCGATGCCGCTTTTTTGTTAGTGAAAGTTAAAATTTCTAACGCTTGATCTACTTTTTTGCCACGGATTAAATCCGCAACTAAGCGAGCTTTTTGCGCTGAAGTGCGAGCGTAACGATGTTTAGCTATAGTTTCCATCTTTTACCCCTTACTTCTTAGCTTTCTTATCCGCAGCGTGTCCGCGGTAAGTACGAGTCGGTGCAAATTCACCGAGTTTATGACCAATCATTTCGTCCGATACATAAACTGGAACGTGCTGACGACCATTATGGACTGCGATGGTCAATCCGATCATTGAAGGAATGATCATTGAACGACGGGACCAAGTTTTAATTGGTTTTTTATCCCCGCTTTCCACCGCCTTCTCTACCTTCTTCAACAAGTGTAGGTCAAGGAAAGGACCTTTCTTGAGAGAACGTGGCATGGCTTATCCTCTTTAATTGATTAAAAAATTATTTACCACGACGACGTACAATGTATTTATCAGTACGTTTGTTATGGCGAGTTTTCTTACCTTTGGTTTGAACGCCCCAAGGAGTAACTGGGTGTTTACCGAAGTTACGACCTTCACCACCACCGTGAGGGTGATCAACAGGGTTCATTGCTGTACCACGAACTGTTGGGCGAACGCCTCTCCAGCGGTTAGCACCAGCTTTACCAAGAACGCGAAGCATATGCTCTGAATTGCCCACTTCACCGATGGTTGCAGAACATTCAGCTAATACTTTACGCATTTCACCTGAGCGAAGACGTAAAGTTACATAGTTACCTTCACGAGCAATAATTTGTACATAAGCACCAGCAGAACGTGCAAGTTGTCCGCCTTTACCTGGTTTTAATTCAACGTTATGTACAGTTGAACCAACAGGGATATTACGCATTGGTAATGAGTTACCAACTTTAATAGGTGCGTTTACGCCTGCTTGGATTTGATCGCCTGCGCTTAAACCTTTAGGTGCTAAGATATAACGGCGTTCACCATCTTTATAAAGCACTAAAGCAATATTTGCACTGCGATTTGGATCATATTCAAGACGCTCAACAACCGCTGGGATATCTAACTTGTTACGTTTGAAATCGATTAAACGGTAATGTTGTTTATGACCACCACCGATATGGCGAGTAGTAATACGTCCTAAATTATTACGACCACCAGTTTTAGATTTGCTATCTAATAATGGTGCGTAAGGTTTCCCTTTATGTAATTCAGGGTTTACGATTTTAACAACGTGACGACGACCAGCGGAGGTCGGCTTACATTTTACGATAGCCATTTATTTCTTTCTCCTCCGTAATTACTCTGCACCTTCAACGAAGTCAAGTGATTGACCTTCTTGAAGAGTTACATAAGCTTTTTTCCAGTCACTGCGATGTCCCATCTTCGTACCACGACGTTTAGTTTTACCTTTAACTACAACAGTACGAACAGAATCTACTTTCACTTCAAATAATTCTGCAACAGCTTTTGCAATCTCTGCTTTGTTGGCATCTAAAGCGACTTTGAAAACGATGGTGTTTGACTTCTCAGCGTTATTTGTTGCTTTCTCAGAGACGTGAGGTGCTTTTAACACTTTTAGCAAACGTTCTTGTTGAATCATGCTAACATCTCCTCAATTTGTTTCACTGCATCAACAGTTAAAACCACTTTATCAAAAGCGATTAAACTTACTGGATCAATACCTTGAACATCACGTACATCTACTTTGTATAAGTTACGTGCTGCTAAGAATAGATTCTCATCTAAGTTTGCAGTGATGATAAGAGCGTCAGTTAACGCCATATCTTTTAATTTTTGAACTAAGGCTTTAGTTTTTGGTGCATCGATTTCGAATTTTTCAACAACCACTAAACGATCTTGGCGAACAAGCTCAGATAGAATGCTTTTGATTGCACCACGGTACATTTTTTTGTTCACTTTTTGGCTGTGATCTTGTGGTTTTGCTGCGAAAGTTACACCACCTGAACGCCAAATTGGTGATTTCACATCACCAGCGCGAGCGCGACCTGTACCTTTTTGACGCCAAGGTTTTTTACCTGAACCAGACACTTCAGCACGAGTTTTTTGTGCGCGAGAACCTTGACGAGCACCTGCTGCATAAGCAACAACTACTTGGTGGATTAACGCTTCATTAAACTCACGTCCGAAGGTAGTTTCAGAAACAGTTAGTGCGTTTGCACCTACAACTTGTAATTCCATCTCTATCTCCTAGACTTATGCTTTAACTGCTGGTTTAACGATAACATCACTATTAGTTGCACCAGGTACAGAACCTTTAACTAATAATAAATTACGCTCAGCATCTACACGAACAACTTCAAGTGATTGAACGGTTACACGCTCAGCACCTAAGTGTCCAGCCATTTTTTTACCTTTAAACACACGACCTGGAGTTTGGTTTTGACCAATAGAACCAAGTACACGATGTGATAAAGAGTTACCGTGGCTTGCATCTTGAGTACGGAAATTCCAACGTTTAACACCACCTTGGAAACCTTTACCTTTAGATGTACCAGTAACATCAACTTTTTTAACATCTGCAAAGATGTCAACATTAATTTCTTGACCTAAAGTGAATTCTTCACCTTCAGTTGTACGAAATTCCCATAAACCGCGACCAGCTTCAACACCTGCTTTCACGAAATGGCCTGCTTCAGGCTTAGTTACACGGCTCGCTTTTTTAGAACCAGTAGTAACTTGAATTGCAGTATAGCCATCGTTTTCAAGAGTTTTAACTTGAGTTACACGGTTTGCTTGGATTTCGATAACAGTAACTGGTACAGACACACCATCTTCATTGAAGATACGAGTCATACCAACTTTACGACCGACTAAACCAATCATTGTCATAACCTCTTAATTAACCTAGGCTGATCTGCACGTCAACGCCGGCAGCCAAATCTAAACGCATTAATGCATCAACAGTTTTTTCTGTTGGTTCTACGATATCTACTAAACGTTTGTGTGTACGAATTTCGTATTGGTCACGAGCGTCTTTATTAACGTGTGGAGAAATCAACACGGTAAAACGTTCTTTACGCGTTGGTAAAGGAATTGGACCACGAACTTGTGCGCCAGTACGTTTAGCTGTTTCTACGATCTCCGCTGTAGATTGATCGATCAAACGATGATCAAAGGCTTTTAAGCGGATACGGATTCTTTGGTTCTGCATTAGACCAGAGCTCCAATAATTTTTAGCTAAAATAAAACTGACACCATCACCTTTCATAAACTTCATTGAAAGGGAAGTGCAGTAACCTAATATTATAGTCCCCCAATCGGGAACATTTTATGTATTACAAAATCTGTAACACGCCTTTAATAAATGATTACATCAAAGGGCTTTCTAAGAAAGCTTGTCGATTATACTTAGCTCAGCTAGGAATTGCAACCAATTTCTCAGCAAAATCTGAAATTTAGTATTCCCACTCCTCTGGATTAATCCCCAACTCACGCATCACTTCTTTCGCCTGTTCTGGAATTTCATCGTGGCGTTCTTTTAGCAAATCAAAGTCTGTCGGCAATGGCTGCCCTGTAAATGCGTGTAAAAACGCTTCACAAAGTAACTCGCTATTTGTTGCGTGGCGTAAGTTTTTTAATTGGCGTCGTGTACGCTCATTAGTGAGTATTTCCAATACTTTAATTGGAATAGATACCGTAATCTTCTTTACTTGCTCACTCTTCTTACCGTGCTCTGCATAAGGGCTAATATATTTACCGTCCCAATTTGCCATAATGCCACCTTAAATCTCCACAAAAATTGTGCTTATTCTAAAGAAAAATCGCCGAAATAACAATCTAGACATTAAGACTGCTAGACAGCCAGATGAAACTCTTGAAAAAATCCACAAAAAAAACACCGCACTTCAGTTTTACGCAAATCATAAGTGCGGTGTAAATTTTCGTAGTTTTTATACGATTAAGCTTTTGGCCCTGCAGCGATTAAGGCTTTACCTTCTTCATTAGTCGCATATTTTTCAAAGTTTTTCACAAAGCGGTTTGCTAAGTCTTCCGCTTTGGCTTGCCATTGTGCCTTGTCTGCATAAGTATCACGCGGATCTAAAATTGCAGGATCAACCCCTGGCAAAGCTTTTGGAATGGCTAAGTTGAAGATTGGTAATTCAGACATTTCAGCTTTATCAATTGATCCATCTAAGATCGCATCAATAATGCCACGAGTATCTTTAATTGAGATACGTTTGCCTGTGCCGTTCCAACCTGTGTTCACAAGGTAGGCTTCTGCACCCGCGGCTTCCATACGTTTCACTAACACTTCTGCGTATTGTGTTGGGTGAAGTGATAAGAATGCGGCACCAAAACAGGCTGAGAAGGTTGGCGTTGGTTCAGTAATACCACGCTCTGTTCCCGCTAATTTTGCGGTGAAACCAGATAAGAAGTAGTATTTCGTTTGCTCTGGCGTTAATTTTGCCACTGGCGGTAACACACCGAACGCATCAGCAGTTAAGAAGATCACTTTTTTCGCGTGGCCTGCTTTAGAAACTGGTTTTACAATGTTTTCAATGTGATAGATTGGGTAAGAAACACGAGTATTTTCGGTTTTTGACCCGTCATCATAATCCACTGAACCATCTGCACGCACCACCACGTTTTCTAACAAGGCATCGCGTTTAATCGCACGATAAATATCTGGCTCACTTTCTTCAGAAAGTTTAATGGTTTTCGCATAGCAACCACCTTCGTAGTTGAATACACCGTCATCGTCCCAACCGTGTTCATCATCACCAATTAATTGGCGTTTTGGATCCGTTGAAAGGGTAGTTTTACCAGTACCAGATAAACCGAAGAACACTGCAACATCGCCATCTTCACCCACGTTCGCAGAACAGTGCATTGATGCAATGCCTTTAAGCGGAAGGAAATAGTTCATCATTGAGAACATACCTTTTTTCATTTCACCGCCGTACCAAGTACCACCGATTAATTGAATACCTTCTGTGATGTTAAACGCCACAAAGTTTTCAGAATTTAAGCCTTGTTCTTTCCAATTTGGATTGGTCACTTTTGAACCGTTCATTACCACAAAATCAGGCTTGAAGTTTTCTAATTCTGCCGCGGACGGACGAATAAACATATTGGTTACAAAGTGCGCTTGCCACGCCACTTCTGTAATAATACGCACGGCTAAGCGAGTATCTGGGTTCGCACCACAGAATGCGTCCACCACAAATAGACGTTTGCCTGAAAGCTGTTTAGTCACTAACTCTTTTAAACTTTGCCAAGTGGCTTGGTTCATAGGCTTGTTATCGTTTTTCGCCGCATCGCTTGTCCACCACACGGTGTCTTTGGTTTTCTCATCTAATACGATGTATTTATCTTTCGGTGAACGACCTGTGAAAATCCCTGTATCCACCGCAACAGCACCAGATTGGGTAACCGTTCCTTTCTCAAAGCCTTCTAAACCTTCCTTAGTTTCTTCCTCGAAAAGCTGCTCATAACTTGGGTTATACACCACATCTTTTACATCATAAATACCCAAGTTACCCAATTCTGCCACTAGTTTTTTTACATCAGTCATAAGATATACCTCAATTAAGTTAATATTAAAAAAGATAGGGGTATTCTATGTGAAGTACGAAAAAAAAAATGTTAGGTAGATCTCAAAATCAGAAAAAAACTTATCCATCACTAAAAATAGTTAGTATTTATGATTTTAATCAACAAAAAATGATACTCTCTTAAAATAGAACAATTTTTATAGCATTCCTAAGTGGGTAATTAGGAACAAAGAAGACTAAGGAATGATAGTATGCTCAATTACACTATATACGACTCTCATAATAAACATAACCTATCCATTAATCACTAGTCATACGTATTGATACAAGAAAATCAACTAGGGAAATGCAATAATCTGAGCGCAGTATCAAAAAGCTCCCGAAGTGGATTTTTTTCAATCAAGTCTGTATATACCAACGCCAATGGCGTATCAATCAGTGCTTTCCTCTGTTCAATCTCTACCTGTATTGTTGAAAAATCAGGATCGTAGGCTGTAATCGCACGGTAAATAAACGCTTCTTTTCGTAAATCCTCTAACGTATAATTTTTCCTATTTAAAAGCTGCTGTCCAACTACCTGCCAATAAAGATCCTTATCAGGATTTTTTGCATTATCTCTTGCCATGCTCAACGCGCCACATAATGTTTTTGATAATAACTGTGGCAAAGATCGAATAGGATAATGCGCCAGCATCAGCATAGCATCACTTAAAATTTCTGCGCCTGTTGTGTGGATAATATTTTCACGAAAGCGCTGCAAATGCTCGGGTAAAAACATCACACAAGGGTAATGGTGTTCTTGATAATTCTCAGTGTAAGTATAGTTTAAAAAATGGTTGCCCGCACTCATTGCTCCATTTAAGCCATTTTCACGAGAAAACACCACTTTGCTCATAAGAATCATGTCTAACCGCACTTCATCAAATGTTCTTAAAAAGTGCGGTTCAACATTAAGCGTATTGGGCAAATACGTCCGCCAAGGAATTAATCCAACATGCGTTGTTGGGATCTGGCCTAACTGTTGCTCAAAAGCCTGCCGGCTATTGCAAAACAAAAATTCATCGGCATCCAAACACATCGCAAAGTCGATATCAGGATCTTGCATTAAGCAATACTGCATTAAATCCGTTAGCACTCTGGCTTGTTTGTGCTGAACAAGGGGCGTTGAGTAAAGAAATATCGGCAATCCTTCACTTTTTAAATGCGCCAAAATAGCCGCGGTGCTATCGCTGCTATGATGATCAACAATATGCAACTCATCAAAAAATCTCAAATTATATCGAACAAAAGACTCGATAACATCTGATTCATTTTTAATGATTGCCAACGCAATAATTTTCATAGGCTATGCTAACAGTTGAATAATCGCATTGGCTTTATCATGCAGCTCATGGGATGCTGGATATAATTCTTGAAGACGCTTAGCTAATATACCTCGAATGTAAGGCTTATCTTTTTTAAAGACATCTTTGTAGTAAAAAATGTTCCTAAGTGTAATATCTAACAAAGCCGCATCACGGCAATTAAAAAACACAACCTTGCATGATTGATAACCCTTTTCAAAATCATTCACCCAATATGAATTAATCGACATTTCATAATCTAGCAAATAATCATAAACACTTTTATTAATAAATAACAAATCCGATATTGGATAAGATATTTTCTCAGCCATTAACCCCAAATGATAGCCTAAGCGAGATTTCCCTTGCCGACGCAAATGACGAATAGCATAATATAAACATTCTGCACGGTTTGGATTATAATCGTATCCCAGCAACCAATAATAAAGTGCTTTTTCGGAGTTATTCAACTTTTCATAACAGCTTCCGAGTCTTTCATAAGAAACAGTGACTTCTTCAACCCAGCCCCCATCTTCAATACGTTTTAAGTACCATTCTATAGCCTTTTCGTAATTTTCAACATCTCGATAACTATTCGCCAAATAAAATTTATAGCGACTATTATTTGGTTCATCTAATAAACCTTGTTCTAACAAACGAATATCACGTTCAAATTTATCTGCCTTAAACCCACCATCTTTGGCATCAAAAATAGTAATTGTGGATAACTTTTCTCTTTCTACACGAATATCACAATCTAAATATTCATGAGTGACGCCAACATATTTCCAATTTAAATCCCCTCTAATCAGATAAGGAACAGAATAATCAAACTCTCCAACATAGCTGATTAAATAAGCATCTTTTGATAATTCATCAATATTGAATTGGGGAGAAAATTGAATATTCTCATCCGCATCGCATAACAATAAATAATCTGCCTTCCCTTTTGCTAAACGCAAACTTTCTGAGCGATTAAAACCAAAATTAACCCATTCTTGTTGATGTAACTCACCTGGAATATCTTTGAGTGTTTCCAATATAATCTCTTTGGTATTGTCCTCTGATCCCGTATCAACGATTACCCAATAGTTAATTTTATCCTTCACATTATCAAGACAACGTTTAATGACTTTGGATTCATTACGTACAATCATAACTAAACAAAGTGATTTCATTATATTTCCTCACATATCTTAATTTTTCAAAATAGTTTCATATCCATCAGGCATAATAATAGCAATACTCATTGGCGGTTTTTTCTGCCGATGTAAAATAACAGCAACATTTCCTAGTTTAGCAAAATCTTGAAAGTCACCTTTTATTTGATAGTCTTTCAAATCAACGCCATCTTTAAACACTAAAAACGTGCTAATTTTAGTGCTTCTGATAGTATCCAACCCCACTTTATCCTTCTCTTCCACACTTTTGAGTTTATATTCTGGCTGTTTACGCTTTGAATATTGCTGAATGAGCTTCTCATCTTTACTCATCTCAAGAATTGATTTGATCTTAGCCGCTGCTTGTTCTCGCATTTTCACATCGTCTTCTGACTCCCGTGTTGTCGCCTCACTCTCCTTGTGGTTTTCATTTGCGACTTGACTTTGTGTTTCTGGCGCAATATTGGATTTAGTCATAACCACTTGGCCAATGTAGTTCCCATCTTTGAGATTAAGCTGCTTTTTCTCTAATACAAGTGTGATTTGATCATTAATACGCTCAAAAGACAGCACTGAATTTGGCAGTTGCTTGTTGATCGCTTGCATAAGATCAGCGAGAGAATGGGTTTTATCTTGCTGAATATTCACCACACGCAACGGATCGGCTTGATAAGTGTAATAAGGGATTTGCAGTTGCTGAGCCAAACTTTGTGCCAACCCACCTATCTCTCCCTTATAGCTCACCTCTAGCTTTGCGGCATAATAATCATCCAACGAATATGTTGATGCCAATGCTGATGAGCTAATCAACAGCATTAATCCACTTTTTAAAAGTATTGAACACTTATTCATGAGTACCTCCTTTTATCATTAATGTAAAAAGTGCGGTTGAAAAACTTTCTATTTTTCACCGCACTTTTCCTTTAGCCTCTAGATCAGTAGCATATTACCACATAAATCCAATGCCAGCCCCGACGGCAACATCACCTTTTTGTGATGCACTACCGTTTAGTTTTAAGATCACCTTGCCGTTATCGCTGATCTGGCTGACCCCAACAGCAATAGATGTGCTGCCTTTGTAGTTACCGGTGCCAACAGCAAACATGCTCTTACCTGGCATATAAACCTGTGGAATGCTTGCCATGGCCACCGCATTAGATACACCAGATTTCATATTCTTATCCAGTTTATTAATACGGTTATTCACACCACCAATTGCGCTGTCCAGCTGGCCTTTGTTCACCGCATCATTTGGTGCGATGCCATCAGCCACGCCTGTTAGGCGACGCGGTTCATGGAGGCTATTAGTGAAGTTCACTTCACTACCACCCAATCCTGATCCCACAGTTAATGGATTATCGTTCACTGGAGCCTGTGTTTGTGGATCCTTACGTTGTCCAATCAACTTAGGATCTTGGCCTTGTTGCACCAAACCTGCAGTGCCATTTTTCACTGCATTGGCTAGTGCATACAACTGGCTTCCATTAATAGCATCAGTACTGTGTTCAGAAACTTTACCTGCAGCCACATTTTGAATGCGGCGTTCTGAATTCACATTACCCACAGAGACAACACCTACAGGTTTCGTACCAGCAAACTCAATCGCACCAGAGATGACATCTTTGAGTCCACTATCTTCAGGTTTATACTCTTGAGCACCCGCAGTATGCTCATTCGCTACACCCGTTGTTACTGCCTTAGCACCTAAAGCAACTGAGTTAGCAACATTGGCATTCGCTTCGCTACCAATAGCAATTGAGTCTTTTGCATCTACTTTTGCTTTGTTACCAATTGCAATCGCATTTTCTGCTTTTACTGTGGTTTCAGCTAATTTACCAACAGCCACAGAATTTTTACCTGCTGCGGAGGCATCAAAGTTTTCCCGACCTGGTGGAACATCAGGATCATTAATATCAGCATTTACATGAACATACTTAATACCATCACTATTAATAGCATTTATAACACTCTTAATATCTGGATAATCGTTCTTCTCAGTATTACCTGAAACATTGTATGTAACAATACCTCTAGCGCTTCCAATATCGCCGGTCGCACCTTTGTCGCCAGCTTCACCTTTGTCTCCGGTTTCGCCTTTGTCTCCGGTTTCGCCTTTATCTCCGGTTTCACCTTTAGCACCTTGGTCACCTGTAGCGCCTTTATCGCCAGCTTCACCTTTATCTCCGGTTTCGCCTTTCGCACCTTGGTCACCTGTGGCACCTTTATCTCCGGCCTCACCTTTGTCTCCGGTTTCGCCTTTCGCGCCTTGATCACCTGTAGCGCCTTTGTCGCCGGCTTCACCTTTATCTCCGGTTTCACCTTTAGCACCTTGGTCACCTGTAGCGCCTTTATCGCCAGCTTCACCTTTATCTCCGGTTTCGCCTTTCGCACCTTGGTCACCTGTGGCACCTTTATCTCCGGCCTCACCTTTGTCTCCGGTTTCGCCTTTCGCGCCTTGATCACCTGTAGCGCCTTTGTCGCCGGCTTCACCTTTGTCTCCAGTTTCGCCTTTATCTCCGGTTTCACCTTTAGCACCTTGGTCGCCCGTAACGCCTTTATCGCCAGCTTCACCTTTATCTCCGGTTTCACCTTTCGCACCTTGGTCGCCTGTAGCGCCTTTATCGCCAGCTTCACCTTTGTCTCCGGTTTCGCCTTTAGCACCTTGGTCACCTGTAGCGCCTTTGTCGCCGGCTTCACCTTTATCTCCGGTTTCACCTTTCGCACCTTGGTCGCCTGTAGCGCCTTTGTCGCCGGCTTCACCTTTGTCTCCAGTTTCGCCTTTATCTCCGGTTTCACCTTTAGCACCTTGGTCACCTGTGGCACCTTTATCTCCGGCCTCACCTTTGTCTCCGGTTTCGCCTTTCGCACCTTGGTCGCCCGTAGCGCCTTTGTCGCCGGTTTCACCTTTAGCACCTTGGTCACCTGTAGCGCCTTTATCGCCAGCTTCACCTTTGTCTCCAGTTTCGCCTTTATCTCCGGTTTCACCTTTAGCACCTTGGTCGCCCGTAGCGCCTTTGTCGCCGGTTTCACCTTTAGCACCTTGGTCACCTGTAGCGCCTTTATCGCCAGCTTCACCTTTGTCTCCAGTTTCGCCTTTGTCTCCGGTTTCGCCTTTAGCACCTTGGTCACCTGTGGCACCTTTATCTCCGGTTTCACCTTTAGCACCTTGGTCACCTGTAGCGCCTTTGTCGCCGGCTTCACCTTTGTCTCCAGTTTCGCCTTTCGCACCTTGGTCACCTGTAGCGCCTTTATCGCCAGCTTCACCTTTATCGCCAGTCTCACCTTTGTCTCCAGTTGCACCGGTCGCACCTACATCACCTGTAGCGCCTTTATCGCCAGCTTCACCTTTATCTCCGGTTTCGCCTTTCGCACCTTGGTCACCTGTGGCACCTTTATCACCGGCCTCACCTTTGTCTCCGGTTTCGCCTTTCGCGCCTTGATCACCTGTAGCGCCTTTGTCGCCGGCTTCACCTTTATCTCCGGTTTCACCTTTAGCACCTTGGTCGCCTGTAGCGCCTTTGTCGCCGGCTTCACCTTTGTCTCCAGTTTCGCCTTTATCTCCGGTTTCACCTTTAGCACCTTGGTCGCCCGTAACGCCTTTATCGCCAGCTTCACCTTTATCTCCGGTTTCACCTTTATCGCCAGTCTCACCTTTGTCTCCAGTTGCACCGGTCGCACCTACATCACCTGTAGCGCCCTTATCTCCAGTCTCACCTTTGTCTCCAGTCTCACCTTTGTCTCCAGTTGCACCTGTCGCACCTACATCACCTGTAGCGCCTTTATCGCCAGCTTCACCTTTATCTCCGGTTTCGCCTTTCGCACCTTGGTCGCCTGTAGCGCCTTTGTCGCCGGCTTCACCTTTGTCTCCAGTTTCGCCTTTATCTCCGGTTTCACCTTTAGCACCTTGGTCACCTGTGGCACCTTTATCTCCGGCCTCACCTTTGTCTCCGGTTTCGCCTTTCGCACCTTGGTCACCTGTGGCACCTTTATCACCAGCTTCACCTTTGTCTCCAGTTTCGCCTTTATCTCCGGTTTCACCTTTAGCACCTTGGTCGCCCGTAGCGCCTTTGTCGCCGGTTTCACCTTTAGCACCTTGGTCACCTGTAGCGCCTTTATCGCCAGCTTCACCTTTGTCTCCAGTTTCGCCTTTGTCTCCGGTTTCGCCTTTAGCACCTTGGTCACCTGTGGCACCTTTATCTCCGGTTTCACCTTTAGCACCTTGGTCACCTGTAGCGCCTTTGTCGCCGGCTTCACCTTTGTCTCCAGTTTCGCCTTTCGCACCTTGGTCACCTGTAGCGCCTTTATCGCCAGCTTCACCTTTATCGCCAGTCTCACCTTTGTCTCCAGTTGCACCGGTCGCACCTACATCACCTGTAGCGCCTTTATCGCCAGCTTCACCTTTATCTCCGGTTTCGCCTTTCGCACCTTGGTCACCTGTGGCACCTTTATCACCGGCCTCACCTTTGTCTCCGGTTTCGCCTTTCGCGCCTTGATCACCTGTAGCGCCTTTGTCGCCGGCTTCACCTTTATCTCCGGTTTCACCTTTAGCACCTTGGTCGCCTGTAGCGCCTTTGTCGCCGGCTTCACCTTTGTCTCCAGTTTCGCCTTTATCTCCGGTTTCACCTTTAGCACCTTGGTCGCCCGTAGCGCCTTTGTCGCCGGTTTCACCTTTAGCACCTTGGTCACCTGTAGCGCCTTTATCGCCAGCTTCACCTTTGTCTCCAGTTTCGCCTTTGTCTCCGGTTTCGCCTTTAGCACCTTGGTCACCTGTGGCACCTTTATCTCCGGTTTCACCTTTAGCACCTTGGTCACCTGTAGCGCCTTTGTCGCCGGCTTCACCTTTGTCTCCAGTTTCGCCTTTCGCACCTTGGTCACCTGTAGCGCCTTTATCGCCAGCTTCACCTTTATCTCCGGTTTCACCTTTAGCACCTTGGTCGCCTGTAGCACCTTTGTCGCCGGCTTCACCTTTGTCTCCGGTTTCACCTTTATCGCCAGTCTCACCTTTGTCTCCAGTTGCACCGGTCGCACCTACATCACCTGTAGCGCCTTTATCGCCAGCTTCACCTTTATCGCCAGTCTCACCTTTGTCTCCAGTTGCACCGGTCGCACCTACATCACCTGTAGCGCCTTTATCGCCAGCTTCACCTTTATCTCCGGTTTCGCCTTTCGCACCTTGGTCACCTGTGGCACCTTTATCGCCAGTCTCACCTTTGTCTCCAGTTGCACCTGTCGCACCTACATCACCTGTAGCGCCTTTATCGCCAGCTTCACCTTTATCTCCGGTTTCGCCTTTCGCACCTTGGTCGCCTGTAGCGCCTTTGTCGCCGGCTTCACCTTTGTCTCCAGTTTCGCCTTTATCTCCGGTTTCACCTTTAGCACCTTGGTCACCTGTGGCACCTTTATCTCCGGCCTCACCTTTGTCTCCGGTTTCGCCTTTCGCACCTTGGTCACCTGTGGCACCTTTATCACCAGCTTCACCTTTGTCTCCGGTTTCGCCTTTCGCACCTTGGTCACCTGTGGCACCTTTATCACCAGCCTCACCTTTGTCTCCGGTTTCGCCTTTGTCTCCGGTTTCGCCTTTCGCACCTTGGTCACCTGTAGCACCTTTATCTCCGGTTTCACCTTTATCGCCAGTCTCACCTTTGTCTCCAGTTGCACCGGTCGCACCTACATCACCTGTAGCGCCCTTATCTCCAGTCTCACCTTTGTCTCCAGTTGCACCTGTCGCACCTACATCACCTGTAGCGCCTTTGTCGCCGGCTTCACCTTTGTCTCCGGTTTCGCCTTTCGCACCTTGGTCACCTGTGGCACCTTTATCACCAGCTTCACCTTTATCTCCGGTTTCACCTTTATCGCCAGTCAAGCCTTTATCACCAGCCTCACCTTTGTCTCCGGTTTCACCTTTAGCACCTTGGTCGCCCGTAGCGCCTTTATCGCCAGCTTCACCTTTATCTCCGGTTTCGCCTTTCGCACCTTGGTCACCTGTGGCACCTTTATCACCGGCCTCACCTTTGTCTCCGGTTTCGCCTTTCGCGCCTTGATCACCTGTAGCGCCTTTATCGCCAGCTTCACCTTTATCTCCGGTTTCGCCTTTCGCACCTTGGTCACCTGTGGCGCCTTTATCGCCAGCTTCACCTTTATCTCCGGTTTCACCTTTATCGCCAGTCAAGCCTTTATCACCAGCCTCGCCTTTGTCTCCAGTTTCGCCTTTATCTCCGGTTTCACCTTTAGCACCTTGGTCGCCCGTAGCGCCTTTATCGCCAGCTTCACCTTTATCTCCGGTTTCACCTTTATCGCCAGTCAAGCCTTTATCACCAGCCTCACCTTTGTCTCCAGTTTCGCCTTTATCTCCGGTTTCACCTTTAGCACCTTGGTCGCCTGTAGCGCCTTTGTCGCCGGCTTCACCTTTATCTCCGGTTTCACCTTTAGCACCTTGGTCACCTGTAGCGCCTTTATCGCCAGCTTCACCTTTATCTCCGGTTTCGCCTTTCGCACCTTGGTCACCTGTGGCACCTTTATCACCGGCCTCACCTTTGTCTCCGGTTTCGCCTTTCGCGCCTTGATCACCTGTAGCGCCTTTGTCGCCGGCTTCACCTTTATCTCCGGTTTCACCTTTAGCACCTTGGTCACCTGTAGCGCCTTTATCGCCAGCTTCACCTTTGTCTCCAGTTTCGCCTTTCGCACCTTGGTCGCCTGTAGCGCCTTTATCGCCAGCTTCACCTTTATCTCCGGTTTCACCTTTCGCGCCTTGATCACCTGTAGCGCCTTTGTCACCGGCTTCACCTTTATCTCCGGTTTCACCTTTATCTCCGGTTTCACCTTTAGCACCTTGGTCGCCCGTAGCGCCTTTATCGCCAGCTTCACCTTTATCTCCGGTTTCGCCTTTATCTCCGGTTTCGCCTTTCGCACCTTGGTCACCTGTGGCACCTTTATCGCCAGCTTCACCTTTATCTCCGGTTTCGCCTTTATCTCCGGTTTCACCTTTAGCACCTTGGTCGCCTGTAGCGCCTTTGTCGCCGGCTTCACCTTTATCTCCGGTTTCGCCTTTCGCACCCTGGTCACCTGTGGCGCCTTTATCGCCAGCTTCACCTTTGTCTCCGGTTTCGCCTTTCGCACCTTGGTCACCTGTGGCGCCTTTATCACCAGCTTCACCTTTATCTCCGGTTTCGCCTTTCGCACCTTGGTCACCTGTGGCACCTTTATCACCAGCCTCACCTTTATCTCCGGTTTCACCTTTAGCACCTTGGTCGCCTGTAGCGCCTTTGTCGCCGGCTTCACCTTTATCTCCGGTTTCGCCTTTCGCACCTTGGTCACCTGTAGCGCCTTTATCGCCAGCTTCACCTTTGTCTCCGGTTTCGCCTTTCGCACCTTGGTCACCTGTAGCGCCTTTGTCGCCAGCTTCACCTTTATCTCCGGTTTCACCTTTAGCACCTTGGTCGCCTGTAGCGCCTTTGTCGCCGGCTTCACCTTTATCTCCGGTTTCACCTTTCGCGCCTTTGTCTCCAGTCAAGCCTTTATCGCCAGCTTCACCTTTGTCTCCGGTTTCGCCTTTCGCACCTTGGTCACCTGTGGCACCTTTATCGCCAGTCAAGCCTTTATCTCCAGTTTCGCCTTTATCACCTGTTGGGCCTTTTAATCCTGGTGCGATATCATCAATAACTTGACGTACATTTTTGATAGCCTCATTCAACTGCCATACGTTCACCGCATCAGTATCTTGAACACCAGCTGCAAGATGGGTGATTTGACGGAGTTGGCCGTCAGCGCCTACAGAGAACTCACCGACTGGTTTATAGTCTGTTTCTGCCGTTTTACCATCACCAATCGGGGCTTTGTAACCTGTTCCGTTGGTGGCGTTTGCATACATATTATCTGCAAAATTACGATCTGCGATCGATCCCGCTCCCACAGCTACGCTGTTTGCAGTGTTGGCTTTTGCACCTAAACCTAATGCAATGGCTGACGCAGCTTGTGCCGCTGTGCCTGCATTTTTACCGATGGCAATAGAATCTGCACCTTTTGCACCGCTGCCGTCCCAGTTGCTATCTGCTGATTTATCAATCTCAGAATTCACACCATAGTAACGCACTGCTTTTTGTAATTGCGCTAAGATCACGGCATCATTTGGATTGGTGCCTGCTGCCAAATTGGTTAGGCGTGTTGCGGTTTTGGTGGTGCCGTCTGGGTTAAGCAATGCGACAACCACTTCAGTTGCTGGTACTTCATTACCTTGACCTTTTGGTTCAGTGTAGAATTTACCATTGAATTGGTAAACTGGTGTGCCATCTGCTTTGGTGTATTTGAACAATGTTTTGGCCGTAATGGTCACTTTTGACTTGCCTTGTGCATTGTCATCTGTGACTTCCACATTCGTGGTTTGATCATCACCTGCCACAAAGTCAACACGTTCGCCAGCGGCGACTTCACCCACTGCTGGTTTTGCCTGCGCTGCGTCATCACCAATTTTCCAGCCTTGTGCCACGCGTTTTAATTGCCATACGTTGACAGCGTCGGTGTCTTCAGAGCCTGCCCCAACAGATGTGATTCGACGCAATACACCTTTATTCACATCACCAACAGAAAACTCACCCAAAGTACTGGTTGATGCTAATAAACCAGCATCGCGGATTTTCACTAATTCTTTAAAATAGTTATATGCATTTGGATCAATTAAATCACCACGGACATCGTTATATGTTTTAGTTGCTGCTTCATCGAGCGTTGTAGATATGTCTAAAATTTCTGAAACAGCCCAAGGACCCAGCCCAAAATCTGAAAGCGATAAGGTATCGATTGATGTATCACTCGCTTTCTTAGTAATTGGATCCCATCCATTTCGACCAAGGTGGTAGATTGGTGTTTCTACTGTATTATCATTTATTCTTACGGAACCATCATAACATCATAATCTACTTTGTTTTTATCGGTTGTAGAGTGTGCACCGACCGCCACATCAAATGGCATTGCAGATTTACTGTGGTAACCTAAACTCGTTGTATTTGTCACTGATTCCAAGTTGCGCAACCGAGGATCACTACTGCTTAGACGCCCAGCATTTGCGCCTTCACCAACAGCAACCGAGAGGTAATTAACTTGTAAATGATTCCCAAGCCCGACAGAATTAAAACCAGTAGCCAGATTGTGGTTACCCACAAGAACAGAATTCACTCCTGCATGCGCATCAATACCAATTGCGATTCCTTCTTGTAAACCATTGTTTGGTCCAGATGATTGTGCATTCGGACCAATCGAGATACCGCCACCAGAAATAGCATGTTTACCTAAAGCGATACCTTTGTCAAAAGTGCGTGCATCAGTACCTATAGCAATAGCATCTTCTGCCAGACCTGATACAGCCTGAGCATTTTTACCGATCGCAATATTATTCATCCCTGCTGCTTTAGCGTTATGACCTAATGCAACGCTACCCTCACCAAAGGCGCCATTTGATTTCAATTTATCAATCAAGACATTTTCATCAATCTGATCTGCCAAGGAAGTAACATATTTACCTAATTGAAATGCATCCATTGTCGATAATTCGTCGGCTGTTTTTTTACCAATAGCATTGTCGGTTAAATAAGCAATAACCGTATTTTTCCAACGTTGATACATCTCTTTTATAGAAGATTGCCTAATAAATGGACCTGCCATACGCCCAGTATATAAACTGTCATATTTTTCTGTATTTAGATATTTTTCTGCAAAGAAATCCGCTAAATCAACCGTTTTAGCACCTTCTCCAATCGCTATACTATGTGGTGCGTAATTCGCTCCTTCATTAGCGAAGTTAGAATAGCCTTCGGTTTCGGTTCCATTGATGCTCACATAATGAGTTTGTGCTGCCTTAAGTTGAGCAACGTTGACGGCATCAGTATCCTCAGAGCCGGCAGCCAAGTTGGTGATTTGGCGCGTAATGACTTTACCATCTTTCATTCCACCAAGGCTGACCGCACTTTCGGTGGCTTGCCATGTTGCTTTTTGGCGGTTGGCTTGGCCTTCTTTAACAGCAGCAATCATGTTTGGATCTTTCAAGAAACTTGAAAAACGTGTATTTGCAATGCCATTGAAAAGATCATCTACAGCTGCTTTTTGTTCTTCTGTCAACTGTTGATAGGCTGTGGTGCTTTGCTCACCATGTTGGAGTTGATCAAGGCGTCTTTGCAACGCATTTTTAAGATCGTCTTGTGTTACATTATAAGAATGCACTAATTCTTTAAAATAGGCTTGTGATTCTTCATCTTCATCCCCAAAATTATCTATTAGGAATCGCAGTGTTTGTTCCTGATTGGCTTTATAGTCTGGATCGGATTTTGAGTCATATTGTAGCATATCATTGGTAGATAGCGCATTTTCCACAAAGCGTGAAACCAATGCATCCACAATTGTGCTATTATCTTTTGGATTATATCCTTGCTGCATTGCTCCTTGCGCAGCAACTGCATTTGAACCCAACGCGACACCACCATCAACTGCAACGGTTGTTTGATTACCCAGTGCCACCGCATTGCGTAATGCATACTTTCCTAGATCTTGATTATTGATAGTATCTCCTGATAATATGCCTATGCCTTTTTCTAGATTCGTTCTTCCTTCAAATGCGCGAATAAGTGAATTATCCACACCACGTACATCAGAACCAATGAGAATATTATCTACACCAAAAGTCATCGTACCACTACCAATGGCACTATTATGTTCACCTACAATGGTATTTTCATGGCCCAATAATAATTGCTTATCCCCTGCAACTTTATTCGTATTACCTAATAACGTATTGTTATCGCCTTGATTTTGGCTGGAATTGCCTAAAATAGCGTTATATTGACCCGCACTTCGTACACTATTACCAATAATATGGTTATAGCCTTTGTCTAAGATAGTTAAAAGATCAGAATATGGTGCTGTTTTCTCTACCGAGATGACATTTTGGGCACCCAGTACGGTGTTATAGCCACCTGTAACTTGAACTTGGTCACCCATAATATTATTGAAGTTACCATTGCTTTGAATGCCATGCCCTAACACGTTGAGGCCTTGTCCAGCCACAAAGTTGCCACCCCCAATGGAAGTGGAATTCATGCCATATAACTCACCATAGCCACCGATACCCAAGGCGCCGTGTCCTTGCACGATATAAGTACCAATATTAATCGCACCACCACCTAACGCACGTCCACCATCTTCTTGTGTGATACTGATTGCTTGACGACCTAGTGCATTACCTCCACCAATCGCAACTTCTCTGCCAGATGAGAAAACATCTCCTTTTGCGCCATTGGCATTGTTTTCCAAATCTTTTATACTGCCAAACGGCAACAAGCTTCTCAGTGCATCTGATTTTGCCAATTCAATATTTTTAGGATCTTTGTAGATTTCATTTAATCTTAATAATTCTGCGTTATCGCCTGCCTGGGCACCATAGCCTAAAGCAATACCTAAATCAGATTCAGCCGCTGCCTGCGCTCCAATAGCAACACTGTTTAATCCCGTAGCACCATCATTAAGGTAATTCGGTTGGACAGAACCATCATCATTACCTTTAACACTCATGTAGCGAGGTGCAACTTCGCGCAATTGTGCCACGGTGACAGCATCACTGTCTGCCCTGCCCGCTGCCACACCGTGAATTTGGCGGAATACGCCTTTTTCAACATCGCCCACAGAAACACCGCCCGTGCTGGCAAGGCCTGCGAGCAAACCAGCCCCATCTGGCTTAGTGCTAGAGGTTTGTTGAATAAGTGAGGAAAGCACAGATAATTTATTTTTAAAATTAGAAAGTGCGATCTCTTTATCTCTTGTATCGCCTGCAAATTGGCTTTCGGCTGTTTTTGCCAGTTCTTCAATTTTAGCGGTGAGTTTTTCTCTGCGAGAAGTGCGATTACCATCATCTTTTACAGTATCAATGAGCTGATTTGCTAGTGCTATATCATCTTTGACACCAGCAACTTTGAGCTCTTCTTCTGTGAAGTTCCAATTGGAGTAATAGGCCATAACGCCGTTTTCTTGAAGCAGTGGGCGCGCGTTGGACCAATATGGTAAGGCATTCTCAACATTGGATTTTGACTTGCTTCCAATAGCCACACTACCATCAAACAAAGCGGTGGCACCGTCTCCCAAAACGGTTACATCATTTGCAATGGTAGGAGATTGCGCACCGCTACTATTACGTCTGATAGTAACATTATTACCAATAATTACACTACCATAACTTGTACCAGCATTCGTGTCCCCTATTACAATTGTAGTATCTTTGCCTCCTTGCTCCAGAAGCTTAACACTGCCCGTTTTTTCTGTTACGTCTGTTTCTGCAAAGGCCTGATTTGGCAGTTGTAAAACGCCGATAGCACTTAATATGTAAAGTGATACTTTGGATAATTTAAAGAACTCTAAACGTTGCTCAGGAGGAGCTCGTAGCCCATCGATATCGGCTTGTTCCGCCTGTGGGCTCAGTACTACATCAACTTGCGACTTCTGTTTGCCTCTGCGACGGGTAAGTTCAGATACAACAACAAATGCCTGACGTGCGGTGCTCCAGATAATTTTATAAATGTTATTCATTCTTTTGTTCTCATCAATAAGTTAGTCATTTAGTAAACACAGCGCAACGCTGTCTAACTAAAATGCTAAAGGGGTTAATATGTTATGTTGTCAATGAAAATCGCTGTGTTATACGATTGTGTTATACGAATAAGGTTGCCGCTTTGCTATTCCATATATGCCATAGTAAAGTGCGGTGTTTTTTTTCGCGTTTTTTGCCAAGACCGAAGCGCCTTGAAGCTAAAAAAGCGACAAAAGAGATGCGTAATTCCCTTTGTAACAGGGAAAGACATACAGAAAAAAATAGGGAAAGGGAAAATGAATGTAACGCGCGCGGAAAATTCACGTAACCCATTGATTATAAAGATGCTTAAGCGATTCCAAGTAGCATTAAGAAAGGATTTGTCAAGTCTTTTTACCATTATAATTTCTTTTTTGCCTCAGACGGTTGATTTTTGTACTAAAAGATTGGGAATTATAACAGCAAAAAAAGATTTAGCTAGCAAATTTACGCAAAATTTTGCAAATTATCGCAATATTACTGCCTAAACACCTACTAAAGCGTAGAAAGGTGCGGGTGATTTCAACCCTGTTCAGTGAAAAAAGAAAACAAGATGAGGCGTTTCTTTATTGCATCAGCATTAATTCATTTGAGGTTGGATAGGGTGGGAGGAAGCCTGCAGTTTATTTTGCCATTTAGACTTCCCGTGCGATTTGTTAGGTTGAGCGGCGGAGTTTTTCAATTGTATCTTTATTAAAGAAATAATGCGTGCCACAACATTCGCATTGCATATCGATGCTGCCGTTGTGTTCGGCGAGAATTTCGTCAATTTCGTTTTCTGGTAATAACAGTAATGCACCGCCTGAACGTTCTTGGGTGCAACCACAGAAAAACTCTACATTTTGTGCAGGGTAAATTTCCACGGTTTCTTCGTGATATAAACGGTAAAGCATTTCTTCTGCACTTAGGCCAAAGATTTCTTCATCTTTTACCGTTGCTGTAAGAGTAGCAAGATGCTCAAAATCGCCTTCTTCGCCCACGCCGTCTGGCATCACTTGCAATAACATTCCTGCCGCCACAGGTTCACCATTAAATTCGCCTGTACGGATAATTAACTGGGTTTGTAACTGCTCAGAACGCACAAAATAATCTTCTAAACATTCCGTGATTGTCGGCTTGTCAAGGCTGATAACCCCTTGATAACGTTCGCCCTCATTAGGTGTAATGGTGATGACCAACACGCCTTTGCCGATAAGCTCGCTTAGGCTCATTTCATCACGCACTTCGCCTTGCAAACGTGCCAACGCACGCATTTTTTGATCATCAGAGCCATTCACTAAAGCTAATGAAAGCGGGCCAT
This sequence comes from Avibacterium volantium, assembly GCF_900635775.1. NCBI lineage: Bacteria > Pseudomonadati > Pseudomonadota > Gammaproteobacteria > Pasteurellales > Pasteurellaceae > Avibacterium > Avibacterium volantium. The sequence continues at coordinate 154,347 of NZ_LR134167.1, forward strand.
CACCTTGAATTTGTACGGTAATGCTGCCGTTAAATTTTAGCGTTGCGGTTAAAAGACTGGTTGCCACCATCATTTCACCTAGTAGGTTTTGCACCACTTTCGGATAATGATGGGTGTTTAAAGTATCTTTAAAACTTTGATTTAAGCGCACCCATTCACCACGCACCGCGCGGTTTTTAAATAAATAACGATAGAGTTTGTCGTTGTCAGCTTGATATGTCATTTTGTCCTCAATAAATCTTTAGGTTACGCCATTTGCTGAGTGAATTAAGAAAAGAATAGATTTCGCTTTAGGAATATGTCCCCACGATGCCTACACTCAGCTTGGCAATGGGCTTAATATTGGGACGATTTTGTCAAACACAAGATCAATCCTGATATTTAAACTTAAGCAAATCTCGCCGCTCTTTTTTATTTGGACGGCGTTCAGGATTTGGCATTGAAAGGGCATTGTTCTTACGCGCAATCGCCCACTTTTCCCGTTTTTCCACACTTTGCGCTGTTTCTTGATACAACAGTTGCGCCTCTGGTGCGCCACGGCGTTGAGTGGAAAGGGCAAGCACTTGCACTTCTTTTTCTTCATTACCTTGACGTAATTTAATCAACGCCCCCACTTCCACCGTTTTGTTCGGCTTGGTACGCTGATTGTTATAATGTACCTTACCGCCGTCAATCATCTCTTTGGCAATGGTTCGCGTTTTATAAAAGCGCGCTGCCCACAGCCATTTGTCCAAGCGAACCTCGTTATCTTCTTTATTATCTCGTTGCTTTGCAGAATTTTTTGCCATTTTGCTTTTCCCCTTATTTTTAAAGTGCGGTGTTTTTTTCCGTATTTTATGCCATAAGACAAGATTTAGACAAAAATTTGATCCGAACTAATAAAATTCAGATAGAATGAAGCATTTTTATAACAAAATCGAGGAAAAAACGATGCAACATTCAACTTCTTCGCCTAGTTTGAAAGAGCTGACCTTTCGCGGAATGTTCTTAGGGGCGTTAATTACGGTGATTTTCACCGCATCAAATGTTTATCTTGGGCTAAAAGTGGGGCTGACGTTCGCCTCATCAATCCCTGCCGCAGTAATATCAATGGCGGTGCTGAAAATGTTTTCAGGTTCAAATATCTTAGAAAATAATATGGTGCAAACCCAAGCCTCAGCCGCGGGTACGCTTTCTTCAGTGATTTTCGTCATCCCAGGATTGTTGATGATGGGATACTGGCAAGACTTTTCCTTTTGGCAAACCTTATTAATTTGTGCTGCTGGGGGGATTTTAGGGGTGATTTTCACCGTGCCACTACGCCAAGTGATGGTGGCGAAAAGTGATTTACCTTATCCAGAAGGCGTTGCCGCTGCAGAAATTCTCAAAGCGGGCAACCACGAAGAAGGAAAAGGCGATAGTGGCATTAAAGAGATCGCAGCAGGTGGTGTGATTGCCGCGGTGGTGAGCTTTGCCACCAATGGATTACGCCTGATTGCCGATGGTGCAAGTCTGTGGTTTAAAGGGGGAAATGCCGTTTTCCAAGTGCCGATGGGCTTCTCCCTCGCCTTATTAGGGGCAGGTTATTTAGTGGGAATTGTAGGGGGTATCGCCATTTTAGTGGGAATTTTCCTCACTTGGGGCGTTGCTGTACCTTATTTCACCAGTGCCTCACCAATGCCTGTGGACGCGGATATGGTGGGCTATGCGATGGGTATTTGGAAAAGTAAAGTGCGTTTTATCGGTGTGGGAACCATCGGCATTGCGGCAATTTGGACATTATTAGTGTTAATGAAACCGATGATCCAAGGAATGGCACAATCTTTCCGTGCGTTAAAAGATCCTTCTGCACAAACCAATGATCGCACACAACTTGATTTATCCCCTAAATCAATGATTTATATCACAATCGCCGCAATCGCCTTGATTATGGTGGCACTTCACCACTTCATTGCCCAAGCACCGATTGCCACAGAATATGCCTTATTATTCGTCATTGTATGTACCTTCTTAGCGGTATTTATCGGCTTTTTTGTTGCCGCAGCCTGTGGTTATATGGCGGGGCTTGTGGGATCATCATCTAGCCCAATCTCAGGCATTGGGATTATTTCCGTGGTCATCACTTCCCTCACCTTATTCTTACTCGGTAAAATGACGGGCTTAATCGACTCGCCAGAGGGAATGAAATTTCTCACTGCATTGACCATTTTCACTGGTTCAATCGTCATCACCACCGCGGCGATTTCTAACGACAACCTGCAAGATCTCAAAACTGGATTGTTGGTGCAAGCCACCCCTTGGCGTCAACAAGTGGCATTAATTATCGGCTGTGTGGTAGGTGCGTTCGTCATCGCCCCCGTGCTAGAAATTCTCTACCACGCCTACGGCTTCACAGGAGCATTACCACGTGCGGATATGGATCCAAGCCAAGCCCTCTGCCCCACAAGCCACCTTGATGACCACCATCGCCACAGGCATTTTCTCGAGCAATTTAGAATGGCGTTATATCTTTATGGGGATCGGATTAGGCTTAGCCCTCATCATCATTGATATGCTATTGAAAAAAGCCAGCCAAAATCGCTTTGCCCTGCCTGCCCTCGCTGTGGGAATGGGGATTTATTTACCTCCAGTTGTAAATATGCCTATCGTCATTGGTGCGGTGCTAGCTTGGTTTATCAACCGACACTTAACGGCTTATGCACAACGCAACGGCAAAAATCTTAATGATGTGAAGAAAAAAGCAGAACGCTACGGCACCTTATTCGCCGCAGGTTTGATTGTGGGGGAAAGCTTAATTGGCGTGATTCTCGCCTTTATCATCGCCGCTTCTGTTACTTCTGGCGGCTCTGACGCACCACTTGCACTTTCATTAGAAAACTGGGACAGCACCGCAGAATGGCTAGGTTTAACGATGTTCCTTGCTGGCGTGGTGATTTACGCCCTTCGTGTATTGCGTGCGAAAAAAGGCTAAAAATTACACCGCACTTTAACATCTCATTATTTTATGAATAATAAAGGGGCGATTGCCCCTTTTTCTTTCCCCACTTTCACCCTTGCCTTTACTCCCCCCTTTGCTATACTTTGTGCCATTGTTTCATCATTTGGGCGGCCACTTTGTTATTCGATTCTTCTTTACTGCAATCCGTGTTGGCAATTGCTGAGCAAGCGGGCGATCATCTTAATCGTTTTTATGGAAAAAATATCCGTCCGCAGCTCAAGGCAGACAATACGCCGGTTACCGAAGCGGATCTTTTTGTCAGTCAATTTTTAATTGAAAAACTCACCGCCTTAACGCCTGATATTCCTGTTTTATCGGAAGAAAATTGCAAAATTCCCTTTGCTGAACGGCAACAGTGGCAAACATATTGGCTAGTTGATCCCTTAGATGGCACGCAGCAATTTATTAATCGCACGGGGAATTTTTCTGTTTTGATTGCCTTGGTGCATCAACATCGCCCGGTGCTTGGGGTGATTCATTCGCCGCAATCACAACATACTTACTATGCACTGCAAGGTGTAGGGGCATACAAAAAAACGCCGCAAAAAACCACCGCACTTAAAAAACAACCTGTTAATCTTAACCACCCTATTCGCATTGCCGTTGGCTCACATTCCGCAAAAAACAAAGTGCGGTCGATTTTAAATCCAAATTTTCAATACGAGTTTCAGATTATCGGCTCAAGCGGCATTAAAAGCGCCTTGGTGGCAGAAGGCACGGCAGATTGTTATGTGCGTTTAGGGGAAACAGGCGAGTGGGATACCGCCGCGGCAGAAATTATTTTAGCGGAAATGGGCGGTAAAATTTTTGATCCGCGTTTCCAGCCACTCACTTATAATCAGCGAGAAACCTTGGTGAACCCTGATTTTGTGATGGTGGCAGACGCACAGTTAAACTGGCACGATGTCTTTCAATTTAATTAATCAGAACTATTGGTAATTTGCCAAATTTGGGCATATTATTACCACTCTTTTAAAAATGGATAGCAATCATATGACAAACCTCAACGCAGAAAAAAACTGTATCGTGATTTTTGGGGCTTCGGGCGATTTAACCCACCGTAAATTAATCCCCGCACTGTACAATTTATACAAACTCGGGCGTTTAGCGGAAGATTTTTCAGTGCTAGGCGTAGCAAGAACAGAAATGACCGATGAGCAATTCCGTGAAAAAATGCGTCAGGCATTGATCAAAACGGAAAAAGCGGAAGGCGAGATGCTTGAGCATTTTTGTAGCCATCTGTATTACCAAACCATCAACACTTCTGATGCGAAAGATTATGGCAAACTGGTGCCTCGCTTAGCGGAATTACACGAAAAATATCACACCGAAGGCAACACGCTTTATTATATGTCCACGCCGCCAAGCCTTTATGGCGTGATTCCAGAATGCCTTGCTGAACACGGTTTAAATACCGAAGAACATGGCTGGAAGCGTTTAATCGTGGAAAAACCGTTTGGTTACGACATTAAAACTGCCAAAACCTTAGATATTCAAATCCACCGTTTCTTTGAAGAGCATCAAATTTACCGTATAGACCATTATCTTGGTAAAGAAACTGTGCAAAACCTGTTGGTGTTGCGTTTTTCTAACGGCTTATTTGAACCTTTATGGAACCGCAACTTCATTGATTATATTGAGATCACTGGGGCTGAAAAACTTGGTGTGGAAGAGCGTGGCGGCTATTATGACGGTTCTGGCGCAATGCGTGATATGTTCCAAAACCACTTATTGCAAGTGTTGGCGATGATAGCCATGGAACCGCCTGCGATTATTAACGCAGATTCAATGCGTGATGAAGTGGCAAAAGTGTTACATTGTTTACACCCACTAAGCGAAGAAGATTTAAAAAACAACCTTGTGTTAGGGCAATATACTCGTGGTTTCATTAATGGCAAAGAAGTAAAAGGCTATCTTGAAGAAAAAGGTGTGCCGCCAGATTCTAATACGGAAACCTATATGGCACTGCGTTGCGAAATTGACAACTGGCGTTGGGCAGGCGTGCCATTTTATGTGCGCACAGGAAAACGCTTACCTGCGCGCGTAACAGAAGTGGTTATTCATTTTAAAACCACACCACACCCAGTATTTAGCCAAAATGCGCCAGAAAACAAATTGATCATTCGCATTCAACCTGATGAAGGCATTTCAATGCGTTTCGGTTTGAAAAAACCGGGGGCAGGCTTTGAGGCCAAAGAAGTGTCAATGGATTTCCGCTATGCGGATCTGGCACAACCAAGTTTATTAAGCGCTTACGACCGTTTATTGCTTGATGCAATGAAAGGGGATGCTACCTTATTCGCGCGTACCGATGCCGTACACGCCTGCTGGAAATTTGTGCAGCCGATTTTGGATTACAAAGCCGCGCGCGGCCGTATCTACGATTACGAAGCCGGCACTTGGGGGCCAACAGAAGCGGATAAACTGATTGCTCGCACAGGGCGCGTTTGGCGTAAACCCAGCGGTTTAATGAAGAAAAAAGTCTAACCCAATCCCCCCGCTCTTACGGGAGCGGGGGGATCTTCGGAGAACAGAATGAACAACGTTATTTTTGAAAATGCGCAAAGTGCGGTGGAAAAAATCGCTGAAGAATTAAAGCAATACAGCCTTGAAGGTCGCCCTGTGCATATTTCGCTTTCAGGTGGCAGCACGCCAAAACTTTTGTTTAAAACCTTGGCAGCCGCACCGTACAACCAAGCTATCCAATGGAAAAGCTTGCATTTCTGGTGGGGCGATGATCGTATGGTTGTCCCTACTGATCCAGAAAGCAATTATGGCGAAGTGCAAAAATTATTGTTCGATCATATTGAGATTCCAGCAGAAAACATTCACCGCATTCGTGGTGAAGCCCCAGTGGAGCAGGAACTCGCGCGCTTCCAAAATGAACTGGCAGAAGTCGTGCCGAACGGCGAGTTTGATTGGATTATTTTAGGAATGGGGGCAGACGGGCATACCGCCTCATTATTCCCACATCAAACCAATTTTGATGACGAAAATTTAGCGGTGATAGCCAAACACCCAGAAACAGGGCAAGTGCGAATTTCTAAAACCGCCAAATTGCTTGAGCAAGCCAAACGCATTACCTATTTGGTAACCGGTGCAGCAAAAGCAGAAATTTTAAAAGAAATCCAAAGCACACCTGCGGAAAATCTGCCTTACCCCGCGGCGAAAATCAAAGCAAAAAATGGCGTAACGGAATGGTATTTGGATAAAGACGCGGCGAAGTTGTTGTAATAAAATGAAAGTGCGGTGATTTTTTAGGAAATTTTTATTGGGAGAAAAATATGAAAAAATGGTTAATCATTCCAGCTGTACTATCACTTTCAAGTTGTACCTATTTAACTTGTTTAGATAATTTTGATGGTGCTGTACTACCGCAATGTCAAAAGCAACAACAACAGCAACCACAGGAAATTACAAGTATAGACCAAGTTCCTGAAGAAAACCGTCGAATCCCGAAATTCAAAATAGAAGGGGAAAAAGACGGTCCTTATATAACCAAAGCAGGCAATGGTCGAACTTTAAAAACTATTCTAAAAAATGGTTATTTTGATCAATATGTAGATATTTATCACCCAAATGGAAAACTTCATTCCCATACCCCAGTAAAAATGGGCGTTCCAGAAGGTTGGTCAACTGGCTACACTGAACAAGGTAAATTGAGAACTAAAGCCCTTTACGAAAAAGGAAGAATTATCAGAGCTCAACTTTATAACGAAAAGGGTGAAATGATTAAAGAGCTTAAATAATGTTTGATATTCAACCCCAACATCTTGAAATTGTGGAAAAAATTCTCCGCACTTATTTGGACGAATATGAAGTGCGTGCTTTTGGCTCAAGAGTAAAGGGCACGGCTCGCCCCTTTTCAGATCTTGATTTGGTGGTGATGACAACACAGCCCCTTTCTTTAAGGACGCTATGCGAAGTGGAAAATGCGTTTTCAGAAAGTGATTTACCTTGGCAAGTGGATATTGTGGATTGGGCAGCAACATCAACAGAATTTCAGCAAATTATTTTGCAGAAATCTGTTGTGATTCAACAACAGATTTCATCAACCTAGCCTAAAAAGGCAAAGCAACAGATTATAACGAAACAGGAGAAAGTAAAGTTATGAGTCAAAAAGGCGATATCGGCGTTATCGGTTTAGCGGTAATGGGACAAAACTTAATTTTAAATATGAACGACCACGGCTTTAAAGTGGTGGCGTATAACCGCACCACCTCAAAAGTGGACGAGTTCTTAGAAGGGCCAGCGAAAGGCACAAATATTATCGGTGCTTATTCCTTAGAAGATCTGGCAAACAAATTAGAAAAACCTCGCAAAGTGATGCTAATGGTGCGTGCGGGTGAAGTGGTTGATCAATTCATCAACGCGTTACTACCTTATTTAGAAGAAGGCGACATCATTATTGATGGCGGAAACTCAAATTATCCCGACACCAACCGCCGCGTGAAAGAATTAGCAGAAAAAGGTATCCGCTTTGTGGGTGCTGGTGTATCTGGCGGTGAAGAAGGCGCGCGCCACGGGCCATCAATTATGCCGGGTGGTAACGCAGAAGCTTGGCCTTATGTAAAACCTATTTTGCAAGCGATCTCTGCCAAAACTGACAAAGGCGAACCTTGCTGTGATTGGGTGGGCCAAGAAGGTGCGGGCCATTTCGTGAAAATGGTGCATAACGGCATTGAATACGGCGATATGCAACTTATCTGTGAAGCCTATCAATTCTTAAAAGATGGCTTAGGTTTAAGCTATGACGAAATGCAAAAAATCTTCGCTGAATGGAAAAAAACCGAGCTGGATAGCTATTTAATCGACATCACCACCGATATTCTTGGTTATAAAGATGCCGATGGCGAGCCATTAGTAGAAAAAATCTTAGACACCGCAGGACAAAAAGGGACTGGCAAATGGACGGGGATCAACGCTCTTGATTTCGGTATTCCATTAACCTTAATCACCGAATCCGTGTTTGCACGTTGTGTGTCTTCATTTAAAGATCAACGCGTTGCCGCAGCAAAATTATTCCACAAAACGATTCAACCAGTGGAAGGGGATAAACAAGTTTGGATTGAAGCGGTACGCAAAGCCCTGCTCGCCTCAAAAATTATTTCATACGCACAAGGCTTTATGTTGATTCGTGAAGCATCAGAAAACTTCGGTTGGAACATTAACTACGGCGCAACGGCCTTATTATGGCGTGAGGGTTGTATCATTCGTAGCCGTTTCTTAGGCAATATTCGTGATGCCTATGAAGCCAACCCAGATCTGATTTTCTTAGGCTCAGATCCATACTTCAAAAACATCTTGGAAAACGCCTTAGCTGACTGGCGTAAAGTGGTCGCAAAATCTATCGAAGTGGGTATCCCAATGCCTTGTATGGCGTCTGCAATCACTTTCTTAGATGGCTACACTTCCGCTGACTTACCAGCCAACTTGTTACAAGCACAGCGTGATTACTTCGGGGCGCACACTTATGAGCGCAAAGACAAACCACGCGGTGAGTTCTTCCACACAAACTGGACAGGGCGTGGCGGTAACACTGCATCAACCACTTATGATGTATAATTAATATGACGAGCGATGGGCCTGCCTATCGCTCTTTTTGCATAAAATAAAGTGCGGTGTAAAATCTCGCACTTTTCCATTCATAAAAAATAGGAGTCATAAAAATGAAAAAAGAGAATCCCGTAGAATGCGTAGGCTGCAACACCTTTGACGTTGGCACCATCATCGACAACAGCAACTGCACCAGCCACGTTGAACGTGTTTATGCCACAGAAGCCGAGGCTGATCTTGCCTTACAAGAATTCACCCAAAAAGCGCGTGCCGCAGAAACCGAACCTTGCCAAATTCAAGCCACAATCAGCCCCATTGACGGCGGATTTTTACTCAACGCTGATTTCACTTTCAGTTGCCAAGCGGAATCCTTAATTTTTGAATTAGGCTTACGTTAATCAAACCAACACAAGGGGCTAAATTTAGCCCCTAAATTCAATCCCTGATCATCAAATGAAATTTACAGTAAAACGCATTTACGACAAAGATTTTTCCCCAAATGATTTCCGTGTCCTGATCGACCGCCTTTGGCCAAGAGGCATTGCTAAACTAGAAGCCCACATCGCCCTTTGGGAAAAAGACATCACCCCATCTTCCGAGCTAAGAACCCGCTATCACCACGCTGAAATCACCTACCCCGAATTTGCCCAACAATACGCCCAAGAACTCCAACAAAACGCGCCATTAGTACAAGATTTCCTACAAAAAATCGCCAATCAAAAGGAAGTCGTATTAGTTACCGCAGTGAAAGATATTGAACACAGTCATATTCCTGTGTTATTAAATGTGTTGGAACACACGAAAAATATTCTTTAACCCATAAAAAAATGAGAGCCATTTGGCTCTCATTATTTTCAATTTCCTTAAGCAATTTCGCTCAACTTAACTGGGCGCCCTTCATCTAAAGATTTTTTCGCTGCAAGGGCAATAAGCACAGGTTGTAAACCATCATTACCATTGACTAATGTTGGTTTATTATTCACCACCGAATCTACGAAACACGCCATTTCATCTGCAAAAGATTGCATATAACGCTCTAAAAAGAAGTATTTCGGTTTTTCTGAGATAACTCCAGCTTCACTAGAATATACCGCTGTAGAATCAGTATCATTACGCGTTTGCACCGCACCTTTCGAGCCAAATACTTCAGCGCGTTGATCATAGCCATAAACGGCTTTACGGCTGTTATCAATCACGCCAATTGCACCATTAGCTAATTTCAAGGTGATTACGGCAGTATCAATATCCCCAGCCTGACCGATAGCAGGATCAACAAGCACTCCACCTGCCGCATAGACTTCAGTGACTTCACTGCCTGAAAGATAACGGATCATATCAAAGTCGTGGATTGTCATATCAAAGAACATTCCACCTGATACTTTAACGTATTCGATCGGGGGGGCAGCAGGATCTCTTGAGGTAACGCGAATTAAATGAGGCTCACCAATATCTCCTGCTACAACACGTTGTTTTATGGCTTTAAAGTTATGATCAAAACGACGGTTAAATCCCACTTGGAATTTCACACCGGCCTTTTCTACTTCTTTAAGCACTTCTTGAATGCGTTCCACGTTCGCATCAATTGGTTTTTCGCAAAAAATATGCTTACCTGCCCGCGCTGCTTCAATAGAAATTGGGGCGTGAGTGTTGGTTGAAGAACAAACTAACACAGCGTCAATTTCAGGATCTTGCAGAATCTTTTGGTAATCATCATAGACATTTGGAATACCTATTTCTTTCGCCCATTGCTGAAGTTCATCTGTGACACGAATATCAGAAATAGCTTTAATTTCTGCCCCCTTAACATATTTACTGATGCTTTCAGAATGTACGCGACCAATACGTCCTGCACCGATAATACCTACTTTAATCATATTAAACTCCTGCTACATCTTTAATATATTTACGACCTTTCACCGCATATTCAAATGGATTGGCAACAGCAGGATCTTGTTCTGCTTCTACCACCATCCAGCCTTTGTAATTATGTCTATCTAAGATTTCAAAGATAGGTTTAAAATCAATCACGCCATCACCAGGTACAGTAAATGTCCCTTTTTTCACGCCTTCTAAAAAACTTAGATTTTTCGACCGCACTTCATTAACTACGTCATCGCGAACATCTTTCAAGTGAACATGAATAATACGATCAATATATTTTTCTAGTACATCAAGCATTGCCTGTTGAGAGCCTTCGGAATAGTACAGATGACCTGAATCAAATAAGAGATAAACATCATCATTTACCACCGACATATAACGATCGATTTCCTCTGGTGTTTGAATCCCTGTTCCCATATGGTGATGTAAGCACACGCGCATTCCTTTTTCGGCGGCTAATTTGGCTAATTCATTATAACCCTCTGCCAATAGCTCCCATTCTGCATCAGTGAAAACGGTTTTTTCATTAAAAATTGATTTCGGCAATCCTTGAATACTGCGGCTTTGTTCGGAACAACCGATCACTTTCGCTCCCATTGCGTGTAAAAAATCACGATGTTTAATAAAATCTTGCAGTGTTTGTGCTTTTTTCCCGTCCACAAAGAAAGTGCTAAACCAAGCATTACAAATTTCTATGCCTCGAACATCAAGCTTGTGTTTCAATACTTCAACATCGCGCGGGTATTTGTTTCCTACTTCACAGCCGGTATAGCCTGCCAGCGCCATTTCACTCACACATTGCTCAAAAGTATTTTCAGCACCTAATTCAGGTAAATCATCGTTTGTCCAGCCAATAGGTGCAATCCCTAATTTTACATTTTCAGCTTTCATAATTTTTCCTTCTTAAACAATGAATAATTAATAACGTCTTGCTTCATTTATGCGTTTCACCGCATTTTCATAAGCCTGTTGAACTCGTTCTTTTTCGGAAACTTCTGCTACTCCAACGTGCCACCAACTGCCATAAGAATGCACCATTGTTTTCGGCAACACTTTCACATCAATTAGCGTAGAAACAGATTGTTTTTTCGCATCTTGCAACGCTGCGACTAACTCTTCCTCTGTGGTTACACGATAGGTCTTACACCCATAAGAAGCCGCATTCATTGCAAAATCTACTGGAACAAAAGCGCCATTGAGCTTGTTCGTATCGGCATTTCTGAAACGAAATTCTGTCGCAAAGCTATCCATACCGTGTCCAATTTGAAGATTGTTAATACAGCCGTTGGTCATATTATCAAATAATATGACATTAATTTTTTTACCTTCTTGAATAGAGGTAACCAATTCAGAATGGAGCATCATATAAGAACCATCACCTAACAGCGCATAAACTTCTCGTTGTGGCTGAGCCAATTTCACCCCAAGTGCCGCATTCACCTCATAGCCCATACAAGAATAACCATATTCTAAATGGTAAGTATCCACACCTTTTGATTGCCATACCCGCTGCAAATCACCAGGTAAACTTCCCGCCGCCCCAACAATCACATCATTTTCACCTAATGTTTCATTGAGAATGCCAAGTACCCGGCTCTGAGTTAGACGTGAATTTGTCAGCCTAATAAATTCTTCAAACACTGCTTCACGATTTAGGTTATCGTCTACTTCTGGTACAAAATCATTTTCGCTATAAGACAGGTGATAAAGGCGATCCAGCTCTTTTTCAAACTGTTGTTTGGCTTGAGAAATTTCTTCTCCCCAAGCACTTTGATAACCTGTCGGTGCGAGAAGTGCGGTCAATTTTTCTAAAGTTTCTTTCGCATCTGCGGTGATTTGTACCCCATCTAACTTATAAGCATCAAAACGGGAAATATTGATGTTGAGATATTTCACTTCAGGGTGCTGGAAAATCCATTTTGAAGACGTGGTGAAATCGGTATATCTTGTTCCTACACCAATAATCAGATCGGCTTCTTTGGCAAGTAAATTGGCGGATAAACAGCCAGTTTCACCAACGCCACCAACATTCAAATAATGGGAAGAAACCACCGCACTTTTGCCTGCTTGCGTCTCCGCAAAAGGAATATTATAAATTTCAGCAAAGGCTTTTAATTGCTCCGCAGCCTCTGAATAACGCACCCCACCACCACAAATAATGAGTGGTTTTTTCTTTGATTGGATTAACGCCAAGGCATCTTGCAACATTGGCTCTGTCGGCAATGTACGCTCAATGCGATGAATACGCTTTTCTAGGAAAGATTCCGGAAAATCATAAGCCTCCCCCTGCACATCTTGCGGTAACGCAATGGTTACTGCCCCTGTTTGCGCAGGATCGGTCAGCACACGCATAGCATTAATACAAGCTGTCATTAACTGCTCCGGACGGCTGACTCGATCCCAATATTTACTCACGGCACGGAATGCGTCATTGGTACTAATGCTTAAATCATAAGGTTGTTCAATTTGTTGTAACACAGGATCAGGCTGACGTGTTGCAAACACATCACCAGGTAATAAAAGTAAAGGGATACGGTTGGCTGTTGCCGTTGCTGCCGCGGTAATCATATTCGCCGCACCTGGCCCCACGGAAGATGTACACGCATAGATTTGCTTACGCAATTTCTGTTTAGCAAAACCGATGGCAACGTGCGCCATTCCTTGCTCATTACGTCCTTGCCGAACGACTAAATCGCCTGAATTTTGCTCAAGTGCTTGTCCTAATCCTAGCACATTTCCGTGTCCAAAGATCCCAAAGATACCTTCAATAAACTTCGTCACCTTGCCATCAAATTCTACGTACTGATTATCTAAGAATTTTACTAAGGCTTGCGCAACTGTAAGTCTGACTGTTTTCATCTTTCTCTCCTCGTTACCCTAAAAACGAATTTCTGCATTATATAATCACACTTTTATTTCAAATAAAACAAAAATGAAAAATAAATTTCATTTTTGTGGCGGGGATCAAATTTTGAGAAAAAAGAGTTGAAAAATCTAGCAAGCATTACGCTAAAAATAACAACAAAAACAACTCAGAATAAATCAAATGCTTTATATACAAACAAAAAAACCTTGAGCCAAGACCCAAGGTTTTTATCAACATAAAGTGCGGTGGAAAATTATAAAATTTCTTTCGCTTTAGCCACCACGTTTTCTACGGTGAAGCCAAATAGTTTGAATAATTCACCTGCTGGGGCAGATTCACCAAAGGTGTTCATTCCTACAATGCGTCCGCCGAAGCCAACGTATTTGTACCAGAACTCGCTAATGCCTGCTTCAACTGCAACACGTTTGGTTACGCTGCTTGGCAATACGCTTTCACGGTAAGCTTCATCTTGTTTGTCAAACACGTTAGTGGAAGGCATTGATACCACACGGATTTTTTTACCTTCTTGACGAAGTTGCTCCGCCGCTTTCACCACTAATTCTACTTCCGAACCTGTTGCGATAAAGATTAAATCTGGTGTGCCTTCGCTATCGGTTAAGATATAACCACCGCGCGCCACATCAGCCAATTGTGCAGGGGTTCTGTCCATTTGAGTAAGATTTTGACGACTGAAAATCATCGCACTCGGGCCATCTTTGCGCTCAACCGCCGCTTTCCACGCAACCGCCGATTCCACTTGGTCACACGGACGCCACGTTTCTAAATTTGGAATTAAACGTAATGACGCCGTTTGCTCCACAGGTTGGTGTGTCGGGCCGTCTTCTCCTAAACCGATAGAATCGTGGGTGTACACGAAAAGCACGCGTTGTTTCATTAACGCCGCCATTCTCACGGCATTATGCGCATATTCCATAAACATTAAGAAGGTTGCGCCATAAGGAATGAAACCGCCGTGTAAGGCAATCCCGTTCATAATGGCAGACATACCAAACTCACGCACGCCGTAGTTGATGTAGTTACCATCTTGATTTTCTGTGGCACGAATAGGGCGAGAGCCTGACCATAAGGTTAAGTTTGAGCCTGCTAAATCTGCCGAACCACCTAAAAACTCTGGCAGTAATGGTGCATAGGCTTCAATGGCATTTTGTGATGCTTTACGGCTTGCGATGCTTGCTGGGTTGGCTTGTAATTTTTCAACAAATGCTTGGCTTTCTTGCGCCCAATTTGCTGGCAATTCGCCACTTAAACGGCGCTCAAGCTCTGCGCTCAATTCTGGATAGGCTTGGCTATATGCTGTCCATTTTTCATTCCACGCTTGCTCTGCTTGTTTGCCTTTTTCTTTGGCGTCCCATTGGGCATAAATTTCCGCAGGAATTTCAAATGGCGCATAGTTCCAACCTAAGTTTTTACGAGTTAAGGCGATTTCTTCATCACCTAATGGCGCACCGTGGCTGTCGTGTGAGCCCGCTTTGTTTGGTGAGCCAAAACCAATGGTGGTTTTACAGATGATCAAGGTTGGGCGCGCTTTTTCTGCTTGCGCTTGTTTAATGGCTTCCGCAATGGCTTCTGGATTATGTCCATCAATTTGACCAATCACTTGCCAGTTATAGGCTTCAAAACGTTCTTTGGTGTTGTCGGTGAACCAGCCGTCCACTTCACCATCAATAGAAATATTGTTGTCATCATAGAAGGCGATTAATTTGCCTAAGCCTAAGGTTCCCGCTAATGAGCAAGCTTCGTGAGAAATCCCTTCCATTAAACAACCATCACCTAAGAACGCGTAAGTGTAATGGTCGATAATCTCGTGGCCTGGGCGGTTAAATTGCGCCGCTAAGGTTTTCTCGGCAATCGCCATTCCTACCGCATTGGTAATGCCCTGACCTAATGGCCCTGTTGTGGTTTCTACACCAGGTGCATAGCCATATTCAGGGTGGCCCGGGGTTTTAGAATGTAATTGGCGGAATTGTTTTAAATCTTCGATAGATAAATCATAGCCTGTTAAATGTAAAAGGCTGTAAATCAACATTGAACCGTGGCCATTTGATAACACGAATCTATCGCGGTTTGCCCATTTTGGATTGGTTGGATTATGCACTAAAAACTCACGCCACAACACTTCCGCAATGTCCGCCATTCCCATTGGTGCACCAGGGTGGCCTGACTTGGCTTTTTGCACCGCGTCCATACTTAAAAAACGAATAGCATTCGCTAACTCTTTTCGATTCGACATTTTTGTTCTCCTAATTATCAAATGTAAAACTGAACTCTGGTTATTCTACCCGATTTATTATGAAAAAATAGCAATTAATTTGATTAGTGTTACATCACAAAATTGATGATTTTCTCGCTATTTCATACAGATTGCGAGAAAATGTTATTTTTAAGTCTAAAAAACAGGCTGGTTTCCCAGCCTTTTTATTGATATAAAAAACTTGCGAATTTTACACCGCACTTTGCTTTTTTGGCATTTGCCCTTTTGCTTAATGTAAGTTTTGCAAGGCGTAAACCTTGTAATCATCTAAATTCTTCACACTTTCCACTAAGGCCTCAGCGGCGGCGAGGGTGGTTTGAATGAAGACTTTTTGTTGTAAGGCACTGCGGCGAATAGAGTGGCTGTCTTCCACACTTTCAGGCAGGCTGCCTACAGTGTTTATCACCATAGCGATTTCGCCGTTTTTGATCGCGTCCACAATATGTGGGCGGCCTTCACGCACTTTATTGACGATTTGTGCGAAGATACCGTTTTCGCGCAGGAAGTTCGCTGTGCCTATGGTGGCGCATAAGCCGTAGCCTTGTTCTTGCAAGCGTTGGGCGATAGGCAGCAAGCGGGCTTTGTCTTTGTCATCAACGGAAAGGAATACTTTGCCCGTTTTGGCAATGCGTTCACCTGCCCCTAGTTGAGCTTTGATAAAGGCTTCTGCAAAGGTTTGCCCCACGCCCATCACTTCCCCTGTGGAACGCATTTCAGGCCCTAAAATGGTGTCCACGCCTGGGAATTTGATGAATGGGAAAACCGCTTCTTTCACTGCATAAAAGTGCGGTTGAATTTCGCCTTGAATTTGCTGTTCGCTGAGGCTCATTCCTGCCATTACACGCGCGGCGATTTTGGCTAATGGTCGCCCTGTAGCTTTACTCACAAACGGCACGGTACGGCTAGCGCGTGGGTTCACTTCTAACACATAAATCACGCCATCTTGCACGGCAAATTGCACATTCATCAAGCCCACTACGTTCAAGGCTTTTGCCATTGCCGCCGTTTGACGGCGGATTTCATCTTGAATTTCAGTGCTTAAGGAATAAGGTGGCAACGAGCAAGCGCTATCACCGCTGTGAATACCCGCTTGTTCAATATGCTGCATAATGCCGCCGATCATCACTTGTTCGCCATCGCAAATGCAATCTACGTCCACTTCAATGGCGTTGTTTAAGAAGTGATCAAGCAAAATTGGGCTGTCTTCGGAAACTTGCACCGCCTCACGCATATATTGATTGAGTTCGTCCACGTTATACACGATTTGCATTGCTCGTCCGCCTAGCACATAGGAAGGGCGTACTACTAGCGGATAGCCCACTTCTTCAGCTAATAGCACTGCTTCAATGGCATTGCGTGCCGTGCGGTTATTAGGCTGTTTTAAGCCAAGTTGTTGTAGAATTTGTTGGAAGCGTTCGCGATCTTCGGCAGCGTCAATGCTATCCGCCGATGTGCCGATAATATTGACGCCATTTTCCGCCAGGGCATTGGCAAGTTTTAATGGGGTTTGACCGCCATAATGCACGATCACGCCATAAGGCTGTTCAACGTGAATGATTTCTAACACATCTTCAAGGGTGAGCGGCTCAAAATAAAGGCGATCTGAGGTGTCAAAATCGGTGGAAACCGTTTCGGGGTTACAGTTCACCATAATGGTTTCAAAGCCGCTTTCACGCAAGGCAAGGGCGGCGTGTACACAGCAATAATCAAACTCAATACCTTGCCCGATGCGGTTCGGCCCACCGCCTAAGATCATAATTTTTTTACGATCAGAAGGATTGGCTTCGCATTCTTCTTCATAGGTGGAATAAAGGTATGCGGTGTCGGATTTAAACTCGCCCGCACAAGTATCCACGCGTTTATAAACAGGGTGAAGATTGAAAGATTTGCGTAAATTT
This sequence comes from Avibacterium volantium, assembly GCF_900635775.1. NCBI lineage: Bacteria > Pseudomonadati > Pseudomonadota > Gammaproteobacteria > Pasteurellales > Pasteurellaceae > Avibacterium > Avibacterium volantium. The sequence goes on from NZ_LR134167.1 coordinate 171,797, forward strand.
CGCACCGCACTTTCCGTGCTTTTTACCAACTGAGCAATACGTTTGTCGGAGAACCCTTTGCGTTTTAAACGGCGAAGCTCTGCATAATCGAGCTGTTCCAGCGTTTTTTGCTCAAGTGCCAATTCTTCTTGCACCAAATCTTGAATTTGCACTAAGAACCACGGGTCGATTTTGGAATAATGATGCACTTCTTCCAAGCTAAAGCCCGCACCAAAGGCATCAGCAACGTAAAGAATGCGGTTCGGGCCTGGGTTACCTAGCTCGGTGCGGATTTTCTCAGGGGCTTCGGAAAGCAAATTAAACCCACAAATGCCCGTTTCCAAACCACGCAAGGCTTTTTGCAAACTCTCTTGGAAAGTGCGTCCCATTGCCATCACTTCGCCAACCGATTTCATTTGCGTCGTGAGGCGATCGTCTGCTTTCGGGAATTTTTCAAAGGCAAAACGTGGTACTTTGGTTACCACATAATCAATGGACGGCTCGAAAGATGCAGGGATTAATCCCCCCGTGATGTCATTACGCAATTCATTGAGCGTATAGCCCACGGCTAATTTCGCTGCTACTTTTGCGATTGGGAAGCCTGTGGCTTTCGAGGCAAGGGCAGAAGAACGGCTCACACGCGGGTTCATTTCAATCACGATCATTTCGCCGTTGGCAGGATTAATGGCAAATTGCACGTTTGAACCGCCCGTATCCACGCCAATTTCACGCAACACCGCAAGGCTGGCGTTTCGCATAATTTGATATTCTTTATCGGTGAGCGTTTGCGCTGGCGCAACGGTGATGGAATCGCCTGTATGCACGCCCATCGGGTCAAAATTCTCAATGGAGCAGACGATAATGCAGTTGTCTGCTTTGTCCCGCACCACTTCCATTTCATATTCTTTCCAGCCTAACACCGATTGTTCGATGAGTAATTCGTGGGTTGGAGAGGCATCAAATCCGCGTTCGCAAATGGCGACAAATTCATCACGGTTATAGGCGATCCCACCGCCAGAACCGCCCATTGTGAAAGAGGGACGAATTAGGGTTGGAAAGCCCACTTCAGCCTGTGCCGCCCAAGCTTCATCAAAGGTATGGCAGACAAAGGATTTTGGCGTATTCAAGCCAATTTTCGCCATTGCCTCTTTGAAACGACCACGATCTTCCGCCTTATCAATGGCATCTTCACTTGCCCCGATCAGTTCCACACCGTATTTTTTCAGCACGCCATTTTTGGAAAGATCTAAGGCACAATTCAGCGCGGTTTGTCCGCCCATTGTTGGCAAAATGGCATCAGGACGTTCTTTCTCAATGATTTTTTCCACCGTTTGCCAAGTAATTGGCTCGATGTAGGTAACGTCCGCCATATCGGGGTCGGTCATAATGGTGGCAGGGTTAGAGTTCACTAGCACCACCTTATAACCTTCTTCACGCAACGCTTTGCACGCCTGCGCGCCCGAATAATCAAATTCACACGCCTGCCCAATCACAATCGGGCCAGCACCGATAATTAATATTGTCTTTATGTCTGTACGTTTTGGCATTTTGATTTCTCTTATAATATTTTTAACGTTGTGTATGGATTGTTAATCCAGCTCTGTGGCTAATTATTGATTTTATTTTTGCTTAGTTTGTTCTAATGCAGTCACAAATTTATCAAATAAATACGCCACATCATTTGGACCAGGGCTGGCTTCAGGGTGGCCTTGGAAAGAGAATGCCACTTGATCGGTTAGCTCAATGCCTTGCACGGAATGATCAAATAAAGAGCGGTGGGTTATTTTCACGTTTTTTGGTAGGCTGTGTTCGTCCACTTCAAAACCGTGGTTTTGGCTGGTGATGAACACTTTTTGCGTATCCAAATCTTGCACGGGGTGGTTTGCACCGTGATGCCCGAATGGCATTTTTTTCGTTTTACCGCCTATAGCAAGCCCGAGTAATTGATGCCCTAAACAAATGCCGAAAATCGGTTTTTTCGTTTTGAGCAAGGTTTGAATATTACTGATGGCATAATCACAAGGCTCAGGATCGCCGGGGCCATTGGATAAGAAAATGCCGTCAGGTTGATAGGCTAGCACTTCTTCTGCTGAGGTTTTAGCTGGCACAACGGTGATTTTACAGCCTCTTTCGGCGAGCATTCGTAGAATATTGTGCTTCACGCCAAAATCATAGGCAACAATATGATATTTCTGTTCTGGCTCGGAATGATACCCTTTGCCTAATTGCCATTCTCCTTGCGACCATTCATAAGGCGCTTGGCAGGTAACTTGCTGGGCTAAATCTTTGCCTGCCATTGAGCCAAAACTTTGTGCCAGTGCAAGGGCTTTTTGCTCATCAACTTCGCCCGCCATAATGCAGCCTGCCATTGCGCCTTTATCACGCAATAAACGGGTTAAACGGCGCGTATCAATGTCTGCAATGGCTACCACGTTATTGGCTTTTAGGTAATCTGCTAGGCTTTGATTGGCACGGAAATTGCTGTGTAATAAAGGTAAATCGCGAATGATTAATCCGCTGGCATACACCGCATTGCTTTCTTGATCTTCATTATTGGTGCCAGTGTTGCCAATATGGGGATAGGTTAGGGTAACGATTTGTTGGAAATAGGAAGGATCGGTCAAGATTTCTTGATAACCGGTCATTGACGTGTTAAACACCACTTCGCCAATGGTTGTGCCACTTGCGCCAATAGAGGTGCCGTGGAAAACGCTGCCGTCAGCCAAGACTAAAATTGCTGGACTAGACATAAAAAACTCCTTAATTGTAGGTGAACACTTACGAATGCTCATTAACCGAAATTTAGCAAAAAAACACCGCACTTTTGTTTGGCGTTTAGGCTAAATTGCATTGGTGGTTAGCTCACAGGCTAAACGGGCTAATTCTAAAAGACAATAGCCCAATATTCAAGCAAATTCGTAAGGAATGAACAATATATTTATTCATTAATTTTGCATAAATAATCAATGTAATGCAAGCAATTTATTTTTCTCTGATTTATTTTGTAGATTTTCACCAAGTTGTTTACAATGTACCTTATTTTAAGTAACAAGGCTTATTTATGAAAAAATCTGTATTACTTGCCAGCGTGGTGCTGGGTTCTGCAATGCTTACAGGCTGTGCGACCATTGATCCGCAAACTGGTGAGCGCAAAGATCCCCTTGAAGGATTTAACCGTGCAATGTGGGATTTCAACTACAAAGTTGCCGATCCTTATATTCTTAAACCTGTTGCCAAAGGCTGGAAAGACTATGTGCCGCAGCCAGTTAAAACAGGGATCATCAATGTAGCCAATAACCTTGATGAACCAGCCAGTTTCGTTAATCGCCTATTGCAAGGTGAATTTAAAAAAGCAATGGTTCATTTTAATCGCTTCTGGATTAACAGTATTTTCGGCTTAGGTGGCTTGATTGACTGGGCGAGCGCCAGCCCACCGTTACGCGTGGAAGAAAAACGCCGCTTTGGTGATACCCTAGGCGCTTACGGCGTAGAAACGGGCACTTATGTGATGTTGCCAATGTATGGGCCTGCCACTCCGCGCCAAGATTTGGGTAACTTAGTGGACACTACTTATCCAATGCTTTCTTTATTAGGTCCTTGGGGTTTATTAAAATGGGGCGTACAAGGTATTGATGCACGTGCTAAAATGTTAGACAAAGAAGCATTGCTAGACCAAGCGCAAGATCCTTATGTCACTTTCCGCGAAGCCTATTTCCAAAATTTGGAATATCACGTAAAAGACGGCAATGTGGAAAGCAAAGGCGAAGCCCTTTCACAAGATGAACTAAAAGAAATTGATTAATTATAGGAAATCACACTATGGAAATGACCTCAACACAACGCTTAATTTTAGCCAATCAATACAAATTAATGGGCTTGTTAGATCCGAACAACGCGGCAAAATATACCCGTTTAGAAACCATTGTGAAAGGTGGTTTTGGCTTAGAATTAAAAGAGTTAGATAAAGAGTTTTCTAACCTTTCAGAGCAAGAATGCCAAACTGTGCGTGATACCCTTGAAATGTACCACGCCCTGCACGTTTCTTACAGCAATTTGGGCGACACCACCACGGTAACGCCACATCGCTTACAATTTGCAGGTTATTGTGCGGTGCGCGAGAAAAAATATCTCAATTATTTACGTTTCATCACCACCACAGAGGGCAAATATCCAGAATTTATGCAATGCGAACACGGCTGCGATTCACAAACCCCAATGTGGGATAAATACATCAAAATGCTCGAAGCGTGGCGCAGCTGCCCACACGAATATCATTTAAGTATGGCGGAAATTCAAAAAATCTTGAACGCTTAATGTGAAAACCACCGTATGGTAAGTGCGGTGGTTTTTTGTGGCGTTTTTTAAAAATTAAAAAGCCATCTATTGATGGCTTTTGGGATATTAATCATTGTGGCGAACGAGCAAGTTTTAACTTTTTAATAGCCGCTTTTGCTTTTTCTTCATCAATCTGTTCAAGGTTTGCCCCACCAACAAAAACGCCCATTTTTATATACTGCCGAATAAAATAGTTCTTTCCACCTTCTGTTGTAATATATAAATCGTTATTACCAAATTCTGAATCAGTAGAAACTTTATGTTTTCCAGCCGTAACTAACTTATAAAAATAAACTTTAGGAGCAGATTGCCCGATAAATTTATCGTCAATATAAAGATTTTTTCTTAATGCCGCCCCAAATGTGGAATCACGATAAATATACAACCCAGACATTGCTTTATTAGGGGTATCAAACCGCTTGGCTTGCACATCTTCTGCCTCTGAAGCCATAGGCACTTTCGCACAGCCCGTTAAAATCAACGTGCCAACTACCATTAAAACTGAAAGAATTTTTTTCATTTTATGCACCATTTAACCTTAATTAAAATAAATAGCTAAAGTTTACACCGATGGTATTGCTCTTAAATTCAATACTATTTTTAGCTTTTAACGTTACTCTACTGTAATCAAGCCCTGCAACCAAATTATCTGTAATTTTTGTTTTTACGCCAAAACCGTAACTAAATCCAACCGCACCGTGATTTTCAAAGTAAACATTGCTATTCCTAAACTCTGGATTATCTTCATTCATCGTGAAACTGCCTGCTTCTACCCCAATTTTGACATAAGGCAAGAAACGATCAAGTTGATAGCCTTGCAAATAATGTACGCCTACGCGGAAATTCTCTTTGGCGATTTCATTGCCCAAATCATCTTCTGTTTTATTATTCGGAAAACTAATTTTCCCCTCAACAATACCAACAAAATTATTGCCATAATCAAACATATAGCCACCAACAACGCCCGCACCAACAGAGCGAGAACTAGAGCCCGTATAATTACCATCATAATAGTTATAATCAAGTTCTTCCCAAGGTATAGAAAAAGACTGTTTATTAAAATCGACTTCACCCCCCACATAGAAGCCAGAAAAACCTTCAGCTTGGGCAAATAATGCTGTACTAGAAAGTAATGTAGCCACCAAATATTTTTTCATAACATTTCCCCTATTCATATTTATAAATTAATTTTTTGAAGTTTATTACGTTGTTCTTCCGAGAGTGTACGAATATCAATCACTGTCAATGCTCTTCCTTTACCTTTATTTAAAGTCGCTACAACATTTTCAGGTAAACGATACATAGCCCCTGTTATCGGATCAATGACAAGTAATCCTAATGGTCCACCTATCGCAAAATTTCCCCAATACCAACCATCTAACGTCGCTTGAATTTCGATTGTTTCTTTTGTAAAACCTTTTTTATCAAAAGTAATGAGGTATTTTTCAGGTTTAAAATAACCAGAGCCAGATTTCAATTTAACCACTTGTGGGGTAATACCTTGGCTGACGATTTTCCCTTCTCTATTTGTAATCGTAAAATTTGCGCCCTCAGGGACTGATTGGATAGAAACAGGATAAGTGCTTTTACTCACAATCGTAGCACACCCTGTCAAGCCTAATGTTGTGGCTAATAACGCCACTTTTAATAAATTTTTCATAGATAAACCTCATTAAAGATGTAAAATGTCTGTTTTTAGAACGATGAAATTCTACAAAACTCATATAGTAAAAAACCATATATCAAAAAGACTGTTTTCTACTCATTTTGAGCTAGAATTGAACAAATGGAGCAGACAATGGCGATACACGAGAAAATCAGATTAATACGAGAAATGAATCATTGGTCGCAAGAAGAAATGGCAGAAAAAATGAACTTATCACCAAGTGGTTATGCAAAAATTGAGCGTGGAGAAACGCAATTACATTACGAAAAATTAAAGAAAATTGCACAAATTTTTGATATGGATATTTCTGAATTGGTCAAAGATGATCGTAATATTTGCTTTTTAATTAGTGAGAATAGCCAACTTAGCTCAAATTATTATGGTACAAGCGAAGCGGTTACCATTGAAAATGAAAAACTCAAATTAGCGTTAAGTTATAAAGATCAACTATTAGAACAAAAAGACAAAGAAATTGAATCCTTAAAAGAAATTATTGTGTTATTGAAAGCACAACACCGTAAAGAAAAATAAGTGCGGTGGTTTTTTTACAACTTTTTCTTAAATTTATCCCAAACCTTGTCTTCTTGCCCACGCCATAGGCGTTGGATATTGTCGTGATGGCGGTAAACAAGCAGGCAGCAGACTAGCGCCACTGGGAAGGTGAATTCGGGTTTGTACCACCATACATAAAAAGGAATGGTGATCGCGGCAATAACTGCGCTTAAAGATGAATAGCCCGTGAGCAAAAATACCGCAAGCCAAGTGCCGAGCATCCACAGATCCACGCCCCAGCCGATAGGGGCGATTGCGCCAAATGCGGTGGCAACGCCTTTTCCGCCTTTAAATTTAAAGAAGATGGGGAAGATATGCCCTAAACAGGCGGCCAGTGCGACCATGCCTAACTGAAATTGGGTTAAGCCAAGATAATAGCCCGCCCATACAGGAAGCATTCCTTTTAGAATGTCAAAAATCAATACTGCTAAGGCAGCCCAGCGCCCGCCGATGCGTAGTACATTAGTTGCCCCAGGGTTGTGTGAGCCGGTGGTGCGCGGATCAGGTAGGCCTGCTAGGCGACAAAATAAAATGGCGCTCGAAATTGAACCGAGCAAATACGCACAAAACATATAAAAAAGGGCGAAAAGGCTCATTTTTACCTACCTGATTCGTCAAGTGAAAAATTTGTTCGTCTATTGTACATAAACTTGGTAGCATACGCCTAATAGTATTTCAGGATATTGAAGGATTTTATGATAGATCGCATTTTTATTGAAGAATTGGTCGTTTTCGCTCAAATTGGCGTGTATGACTGGGAACAACAAATCAAACAAAAGCTTATTTTTGATGTAGAAATGGCGTGGGATTGCCGTCAAGCCGCCCAAACCGATGATGTCGCCTACTGCCTCAATTATGCGGAAGTGAGCGAATTTATTATCCATTATGTGCAATCTAAACCCTTTTTCTTAATTGAGCGAGTGGCTTATGAAGTGGCAGCGCAGCTTGAACAAAAATATGGACTGAGCTGGTTAAAAATCAAATTAAGCAAGCCCAAAGCCGTAGCACAAGCGCGCAATGTAGGGATTATTGTAGAACGTGGCACAAGATGAACAAACAGCATTATGGCTATCTTTGCCTGATTTTAGCCACCTTATTTTGGGGCGGTAATTATATTTTCGGCAAAATGCTAAGCCGTGAAGTGGATCCCATTGTGCTAACTTATCTTCGTTGGTTTCCCGCTGCGGTGATTTTGTTATTGCTGTTTGCTAAACGTACCCTCGCTTTCTACCCCACTATTCAAAAAGCGTGGAAAATTTTAACCGCACTTTCTTTACTCGGCATCGTCATCTTTCCGCTGTTTCTTTATCAAGGCTTGCAAAGCACCACTGCCCTGAATGCGAGCATTTATCTTGCGGTTGTGCCGATTGCGGTATTATTGCTAAATCGTCTTGTTTTCGGGGATAAAATTCGCCCTTTAATGCTTGCAGGGGCAGTGGTGAGTTTCTTCGGGGTATTATGTTTATTAAGCCAAGGCGATCCACAAGCCTTACTGAACTTTAATGTGAATAAAGGGGATTTATGGGCGATTGGCTCGGCCTTGAGCTGGGCGCTGTACTGCTGCATTATCCGCCTACGTCCAACAGATTTACCCAACGCAGTGATGCTCACCTTGCTTGTTGCTATTGCGATGTTGTGCTTTAGCCCAGTTTTTCTCTGGAAAGCCTTAACTGCCAGCGAACCGATTATCAGCCAAATCTCTACGAGCCATTGGGCAATGATTGGTTATTTGGTTATCGGGCCATCTATTTTGTCTTACGCCTTTTGGAATTACGGCATAAGCCTTGTGGGCGGCGCGAAAGGTGCGGTGTTTACCAATGTAACGCCGTTATTCGCGGCGTTGCTTGGCATCAGTGTTTTGGGCGAAGCGCTCTATTGGTATCATTTTGCCAGTGGTGCATTGATTGTGCTTGGGTTGCTGATGTGTAATCGGAAAGGATAATACAATAAATAAACGTAAAGAAACAAAAAGTGCGGTATTTTTCACCGCACTTTTTTCTTATCGTCTAGAAAGATTAATCAATAGCTGGCACATAATTGCCGGCAACGATCGCATCTTTGATGTTATCAGCGGTTTCTAGCACTTGACCAAGCAAGGCTTGCACGTTTTCAAGGGTGGCGATTGGGCTAAGGGTGGTCATTTTTAAGGCTTGTACGCCATTGACTTTCGTTACCCCAATATTGGCTTCACCACGGGCGAAGAGTTCGTCTGCGATATTTTGGTTGAGATTATCAATAAATTCCGCAGGGTAATTCGCAGGATTAACACGGAATAACACCGAAGCAAATTGCAGTTCAACTAATAATTCAAGGCCTTCTGTGGCTTTGATGTAATCCGCCACTTCGCGAGTGAGTTTCACCCCGTGGTCGATCATTGAGCCATACAGTTCTTCACCGAGTGCTTCTACGGTGAACCATAATTTTAACGCGTCAAAACGGCGGGTGGTTTGTAGGGATTTTGCCACGAGGTTAGGTACGCCGTGTTCTTCATCATATTCTGAGTTGAGATAATCCGCTTTGTAGTCGATGAAGCGATAATTTTCTGGATCACGCAGTAAAAACGCACCGCAGGAAATGCTTTGGAAGAAATGCTTGTGGAAATCAAGGGTAACGGAATCCGCCAGTTCTAAGCCGTCTAACCAATGGCGATATTCATTGGAAAGCAGTAATGCCCCGCCCCACGCGGCATCAACGTGTAGCCACGCTTGATATTGGTCAGCCAGTTGGCGGATTTCTTTCAGTGGATCAATCGCACCCGCGTCCGTTGTACCTGCGGTTGCCACAATGCACGCCACTAATTTTCCTTCCGCTTTGAGATTTGCCAAAATTTCCGCCAAGGCATTGACGTCCATTTGTGCATTTTCATTACAAGGCACGCTCACCACAGATTGGAATCCCATTCCCATCATTGCCATATTTTTTTGCACGGAAAAGTGCGCATTTTCTGAACATAACACTTTTACACGTTGCAAGGCTTCTGCTGGCAAGCCATCTTGCTGTACAGACCATTCTTTGCCTTCCGCATTTTTCCAGTGTTTTGCCACGCAAGCATCACGCGCCAATAGCACGCCCATTAAGTTAGATTGCGTACCGCCAGAGGTAAACACGCCCGCATCACCTGCGGCATAGCCCACTTTTTCACGCAACCATTCGATCAGTTGCACTTCCATTAATGAGCCTGCGGGGCTTTGATCCCAAGAGTCCATTGATTGATTGGTGGCATTGATGAACACTTCTGCCACTTGGCTTGCCACCATGGTTGGGCAATGTAAGTGTGCTAAAGAATGAGGGTGATGCACTTTTAGGCTTTTATTTAAGAATAATTCCGTTAAGCGATCTAAGGATTTTTCTAAGCCAAAACCTTGCTCAGAGGGTTGAAAAGCAATTTCTTCGCGTAGCTGTTTGATGCTGCCGCCGGTGTACATTTTGTTATTTTTGAGCCAATTTCCTACCGCACTTATTGCTGTTGCCATATTTTTTTCATAATCAGCGATAGATTGTGGATCATTGCAAAGAAGGGATTGTTTGTGTTTTGCGAAATCGACCATTGAGAATTTCCTGAAAGATGGTTGAGGTAAAAATAGCTAAAAGGGGCGTTACACACCCCAGTTAGCTAAATGAACAATTAGCCACGCACGGCTTTTAATGCGTCTGCAACAGATTGAGCAAAGCGTTTGATTAATTCTTCGCTTTCTGCTTGGGTGATGATGAGTGGGCAAAGAATACGCACCACGTTACCGCCACGACCGCCACGTTCTAACAATAACTTATTGTTAAAGCAGGCTTTTTGGATTGCAGCGGCAAGTTCACCATCTGCTGGATAAGCGCCGATGCGATCTTGTGGTTTACGCTCATCAACAATCTCAATCCCGATCATTAAGCCACGTCCACGCACGTTACCGATACAAGGATACTGTTGGGCTAATTTCTTCAATTCAGTTTGTAAGAAATCACCGCGTTCTAAAGCATTTTGTGCCAAGTTTTGCTCACGCATTACTTTTAATGACGCATAACCTGTCGCCATTGCCATTTGGTTGCCGCGGAATGTGCCTGTGTGTCCTGCTGGCTGCCACGCATCAAATTCTTTGCGAATAGCTAGCACCGCTAATGGTAAACTTCCACCTACCGCTTTTGACATTACAACGATGTCTGGCTCGATGCCTGCATATTCAAAGGCAAACATTTTTCCTGAACGGCAGAAGCCTGCTTGTACTTCATCAAGGATTAACACAATGCCGTGTTTTTTGGTCACTTCACGGATTTTTTGTAACCATTTCACCGGCGCAGTAACCACACCGCCTTCCCCTTGAATGGCTTCAAGAATCACGGCTGCAGGTTTTACCACACCGCTTTCAACATCTTCAATAAAGTTTTCAAAATAATAGGTTAAAGCATCAACACCTGCTTCACCACCTAAGCCTAATGGGCAACGATATTCGTGCGGATAAGGCATAAATTGTACGCCTGCCATTAAGTTTTGTACTGCGTTTTTCGCGTTTAAGTTGCCTGTCATCGCCAATGAACCGTGGGTCATTCCGTGGTAACCACCAGAGAATGCGATAACATTACCACGCCCTGTGTAGGTTTTAGCAAGTTTTACCGCTGCTTCTGTGCCATCAGCACCAGAAGGGCCACAGAATTGCAAGCGATACTGATCTTTCGGGAAGAAAGAAAGCAGTTCTTCGGTAAATGCGTCTTTTAATGGCGTGGTTAAATCTAATGTATGAAGCGGTAAACCACTGCTTAATACGTCTTGAATAGCTTGGATCACCGCTGGGTGATTATGTCCAAGGGCTAATGTACCTGCACCAGCTAAGCAATCAAGATATTCATTACCTTCTACATCCGTTACCCAGCAGCCTTGTGCTTTTGCGATCGCCAATGGCAATTTGCGTGGATAACTACGCACATTGGATTCCATTTCATTTTGACGAGTAAGGTAATATTCGTTGGTTGCGTTGTTGATTGGATTTACAGGAGTGTTTGTCATTTTTAATCTATACCTTCGATAAGAGGTTAAAAAAATAAGTCGGGTGCCTTGCGGGATAATGCAATTCTTTTGTTCTCATTCTGCGTTATTTCGCCTTGCCTGAGAACAAAATAAATATGCATTATAAGCCTAAGCTTTCTTATTCTTAAAAATAAGATGCCATGGGGCATTTTGACTCGCTACTTATTAAAAAAAGCGTTTCAGCTTTTTTATTTTTTTCCGATTTGGAAAACAGAGGTTTCGTAAAGCCTAAGCCTTACAAAAGACGGGATATAGTACCCTTTTTTGCTAGAAAGAAAAGCGATTTTTACTTATTTAGGCAAAATTCTCAAAAATTACACCGCACTTGTTCTTTGCCAATAAGTTTTCTGGGCAAAAACGAATTTATTTGACGTGTGTTTGATTTCATCAAGCTCAATTTGCCATAAATCCGTGTTCATTAATCGTGCAAAGGGGTAACGGTCATAATAGCGTTTAAGGGCGGATTTAAAGGCTGATTGATGGGCATTTTCATCAAGCAAAACGGCACGCCCTTTAAATTGCACGCCTTCAATCTCGCTCACTTGATCTGTTTGGGTGGCGATCGTGCCAACCACCAGATCACTTTGTTGCATAATTTGTGCGTGTTGGGTAGAAAGGGAAGAAAAGAAGATCAAGCTGATATTGCTGTCATCAAGCACATAAAAGCAGTTGGCCGCCCAAAAGCCTTGTGCGCTATGTACGGCAATGCTCATCACCGTTTGCTGTTGTAAAAATTGTGCAATGTTATGGGGAAGATTTTTCATCACATCATTTTTCATTATATCAAAGAAAATGCCCTGCAAAACAGGGCATTAGGTTTACCTTAAGCATTTTTGGCTTCTGTTGTTTCCGCTAGTGCGGTAGAATTTTCTGGCGTTTTTTCCTTTTCTTCAGGGGCTAAGTTTTGCACCGACATAGCAGATTTCAAACTTTCTTGCTGAAGTTGTTTAGCCAATTCATTTTCACCGTTTTGCTCAAACACATAGATCGCCATTGTAATATCATTTGGCTCAAGCTGTGCTTTATTTTCAATGACTTTCTTGAAAGCTTCACTTGCTTTGGCAAATTCACCATTACGCACATACAAGTAACCTAAAGCACGGTTTGTGCAACAACAGCCTTGATCTTTACTTTGTTTCGCCCGTTTTTCCATAATTTTCAGCAATTTACTGTTATCTACTGGTTGAACACGGGTAATTTGTGTGCAAAGTTGTTGTGCCAGTGGGCTGTTGTCGTCCACTTTTTTCAAGGCTTCTAAGATCAATTTATAAGCGGTTTCGTGATCATCACTGTCAATTAAACGGCGAATTAATCCCACTTTCACATAAAGATCATTTTGACGTTTACGCGGTTGATCGTCCCACCATTGTAGCAAGCCGTCCACGCCTTCTTCATTCATTTTCTCATCAAGCAAACCATCTTCAACGCGATGTTGTAAGGTGGTAAATTCTTTGTCGGAATAAAGCCCTGACTTTTCCACTTGATCAAGAATTTTGTCTAAAGCTTCAAAAGCGTGGGATTTTAAGTAAATCTCAACCGCGAGTTTCAACACTTCTTTATTGCGGTGGGTCATTACTAATAGGCTATCAATGGCACTGCGCGCAGCTGGCAATTTATTTTGCTGTAACAAAATTCGCGTGCGGGCAATCTCAACAAGCAGATTATCCGTGCCAGCCAATTCGGTCGCTTTAATTAAATAACGATTTGCGCCAAACTCATCACCACGCTGTTGTGCCGCTTCCGCCGCTTTAATAAAGTTTAGGATTGGCTCATCAGAATGTTTAGCATTTTTACCAATCAATTTTTCTGCTTTAGAATATTGCCCCTCGTCCATTAGCATTAACCCTTCAAGGGTTTGTTTTTGCGCTTTAAGACGTTTGCGGCGCGAGAACCAGCCATAGGTGCTGTTGCTCAAACGGCAGAATTTGGTGATGATCCATTCAATGCCATACACCACCGCCATTGCGATTACAAAGAAAATCACAAGAGTGGTGATGGACATTTCAATGCTGTAGCTATTAGTTTCAATCAACACATAGCCTTGTTTGCCCGATAAATAAGGGCCTGCGATTAAGCCGGCAAGTAACACCAGCATTAAAAATAGGGTTCTAAACATTGCTATTTCCTCTACTGTTGTGTTTGCTCAGGTTTGTCAGAATTTTCTACCGCACTTTTATGTTCTGCATCAGGTTGTTTTTCTGTGTCAGCTTGATTTTCGCTCGGCTTTTCACTTTGGCTTTCATCGCTTTGCGCTGTGTTGTTTTCAGCTTTGTCTGCTTCTGGTTGTTCTGCAGGGGTGGCTTTCGCCTCTTGTGCCGTTTCTTTAGCCACATCTTTATCTACGGAAATCTCAATTTTCTGCACTTCTTGTGATGGTTTATTAAGCAGTTTATCTAGCATATTTAGGCTGCTAAGTTGGGTTGGCACATCGACATAAATAGATTGTTCCGCCAGTTCGTCCACTTCATTTAAGAAGGTTTTTGCCACTTCCGTGTTGGTATCGAAATAACTTCTCACCCAAGATGCCACAGTTTCTAAAGATTGTTTATACAAATCATTTTGCTGACGTGGCACCGCCATAATCGCTAGCTGTAAGCGTAAACGAATGTTTTCACGCAAATAAATATCTTGGTTTGGCGCAAGCAAGGCTTTGCTTTCAGCATTTTTTGGTGTAACGCGAATAAAATGATTTAAGAAAGAGGTCGCACTTTTCTCCGCATTTTCTTTCCAATCTTCCCAAGAGCCACTTAATTTTTCGTTAGCGGGATTTGGATCATCAAAATTCACGTTTAGCACGGTGAGTTCGTCCACGTTATTTGCCAGCTGAGAAAGGCGTTGCATAATGGCGTTTTGATCGATATTGTTCACCGACAATAGCTGTTTTAAATCTGCATTAATGGCGCTACGCACTTGCATTGCTCGCGGATCAGACACCTTACTTAAGGTTTCATCAGCCACTTTTAATAGCGAAACCGCGGTATCCACATCATTATCTAGCACTAATTTGCGTAACGCATTGTTTAATAAGAAATCCGCTTCAGAAAGCAACCAATCATTCGGCTGTGCCGTTTTCTGTGCATTACTTAAATTCTTAACTTGATTTTGTAATGAGGTGATTTGTTGATCCTTGATTTCCACCATTTTTTCTAACGCCGTTAATTTGTCGTTGGTGGATTGGCTAGTTTGGGCAAGCTGTGCAATTTTTGCTTGATCTTGTTTTAATGCGGCTAAATCGCTATCCATCAAGCCCTGTACGTTGGCTGGCACAGCGCGTTGTTCTAGGGCGGTTAATCTGCCTTGCACTTTGGTTAAATGCTGTTCCGCAAAATAATACCCTGCGCCACCTAGGCCTAACGCCACCAATAAGGCTAAAATCGCCACACCCGTACCGCCTTTTTTAACGATGACGGTTTCAGGCTTAGGTTGTTCATTGTTTGCTGCAACTTGCTCTTGTGATGTTTGCATCGGTTCTTCCTTTGTCGTTTCAAGGGTGTCTTGCTCGTTTTTCACCACTTCAATTTCTTGTTCAGGAGTTTCAGTTTGGAGAGAATTTTCCACAGGTTCGACAGATTGTGCCGTGTTTTCCACAGCAGGATTTTTACCTGTTTTTTTTGCGTGATGTTTAGCCATAATTTATTCCTTATGATTATTAAAACTCGTTAAATTGTAATAAGGTATCGCACAATGTTGCATTATCTGCTCGTGGTGAAACGTCCACCTTTTCCCAGCCCATTGCGAAGGCAAAGCGTTGAATTCGTTCGCTAACCGTGATCAAACGGCAAGACTTCAGCCAATTATGTTCATTTTTTGGCACAAAATCTAGCAATAAACACAAAATTTCTTTGCTTGTGGCAAGAATTGTCGTAATTCCCGCACGCTTTAACATACTGGTTTGTTCAACAGGATCATAAACCAAAGGTTCACGGCGGTAGCATTCCAAGGTTTGAATTGTCGCCCCTCGTAAACTGGCTTGTTCCGCAAAAAATGCTCGCCCACCATTACCGCGTAAAATCAAAATGGTTTTATCGTGCAAATTTTTCATTGCCGATAAAGAAAGCACACCCTCACTGGTTTCTTGTTGAAAAGGATAATGAATATTCTGTTCTGTTTGACTGGAAAAGACCTGCGCGGTTCGTTGTCCGACCGTAAAATAATGTAAATCTGCTCGCCATTGAAAGCCGGCTTGCTTCAGACTTTCTGCGCTGTAAGTTACCGCATTTTGCGATACCACAAAAACGTAATCACCCGCGTTGAGTTGATTAAGCTGACGGGGTAAATCATTTAGTTCACGCCCTGCTTGAATGGAAAAGAGCGGAAAATGAATGGCTGCAATGCCTGCCTTTGCAAGCATTTCTACCAGTTGTTTGCCCTTTTCATCAGGGCGCGTAACCAATACTGCCATTTTCTTTTCCTTGCTGTTATAAGCCTAGACGATTAAATACCCAGGGCTTGCAAAATTTCATTAGCCCCTTGTTTTAACAGGCTTTCTGCCACTTGCACGCCTAATTCTTGCGAATTTTCCACCGCACTTTGATTTTCTGCACGAATGATTAAGCTGCCGTCTGTTTTGCCTACCAAGGCTTTAAGATAAAGCTGGTTGTCACGAATTACCGCATAGCCTGCGATGGGTACTTGGCACCCCCCTTGTAAGTGGTTATTCATTGCTCGTTCTGCTAGCACACAGGCGGTGGTTTCTGCGTCAGCCAATGGCGCTAATAATTGTTGCGTTTCAACATCATCAGTGCGACATTCAATGCCCACTGCACCTTGTCCTGCCGCTGGCAAAGAGGTTTCCGTATCAATGAAAGAAGCGATGCGATCGGCCATTCCTAAACGAATTAAGCCAGCGGAAGCCAAAATAATGGCATCGTAATCGCCGTTATCTAATTTGCTCAAACGTGTTCCCACATTGCCGCGCAAGGATTGAATATTCAAGTCTGGACGTAAGGCTTTCAGCTGACACTGGCGGCGTAAACTTGATGTTCCCATCACCGCCCCTTCAGGTAGCTCATCTAAAGTGCGGTAAGAATTTGACACAAATGCATCGCGCGGATCTTCACGTTTACAAATCACGCTCAAGCCTAATCCTTCAGGAAATTGCATTGGCACATCTTTCATTGAATGTACCGCAATATCCGCTTCGCCATTTAATAAGGCGTTCTCTAACTCTTTGACGAACAAGCCTTTGCCACCAATTTTGGCTAAAGGCGTGTCTAAAATCACATCGCCTTTGGTAACCATTGGCACAAGCTCCACCGTAAGTTGTGGATATAATTGAGTTAAACGATCTTTAATATAGTTAGCTTGCCATAATGCCAAAGGGCTACGGCGCGTGGCGATTTTGAGTAGTTTTTTTGTCGTCATCGTGCAAAAAGAAGATTAGAAATAATTGCCTTATCCTATCACTGTTGCTGAAAAATGTCAGTTTCCATTTAATTTTTTTGCTTTCCTATGAGGCAAGTGATAGAGTAATACTTCAATTTCTTTTCAAAAAATGCGAGGAAATTGTTCATTTATCAATCCCTCTTTCCTAGGATATAAATTGAATTACGATATTAATAGTGCGAAAAAGCAAGTGGAATATCTGGATAACTTACGTTTTGAGCGTGCAATTTCGGGTAGTTCAACACAATTTAACCAAGTATTTCAGACCATTAGCTTATTATTGCACCTCAATCATCATCAACTGCCGGGGTATATCGAAAATGCCCCCGCTGGGATTGTTGATTTTGTGTTATCGGATTATCAACGTGAATATCTTTCCGCGCGTTTTGATTTAAGCGAACAAGAAATTGAAAATTCGCCATTTTCCCACCGCACTTTCTTTCCTGTGCTTGGCGTTTATGTTATGGGTAGCATTGCCTCAATTAGCCAAACGTCCGTCTCAGATTTAGATATTTGGGTTTGCCACCACCCACAAATTAGCCCTGAAGATCGCCATTTATTAAGCCAAAAAATGGAGGCGTTACAGCAATGGGCATTAACCTTAGGGGTGGAAATTAATTTATATCTAATGGATCAAAACCGCTTCCGCTGCTTTCGTTATGCCGATCCTTTGACGGCGGAAAATTGCGGTTCAGCACAATATATGCTGCTGCTTGATGAATTTTATCGTTCCGCCATTCGCCTTGCGGGTAAGCCGCTATTGTGGCTACATTTGGCGGTAGAAAACGAAAAAGATTATGAAAATGAAGTTACACGTTTAATCGAAGAAAAGGTGATCGATCCTGATGATTGGGTGGATTTCGGCGGCTTAGGGGCATTTTCTGCCAATGAATATTTTGGTGCGAGCTTATGGCAACTCTACAAGGGGATTGATTCGCCTTATAAATCCGTCTTAAAAATTTTGTTGCTGGAAACTTATTCGGCGGATTATCCCGACACTTACCTTATCGCGCAAGAATTTAAAGCGCGCTTGCTTAATGGGGACAAAAAACATCATTTTGATCCTTATCTCACAATGCTGGAGCGAGTAACCAATTATTTAATCGGTCTTAACGATTTACGCCGTTTAGAATTTGTGCGCCGCTGTTTTTACATTAAAGCGAACGAATACAGCAACAAAGTGCCGAAAAACACTTGGCGCTTATCGCAATTACAAAATCTTGCCCGCACTTGGGGTTGGTCGAAAGATTTGGTGCAGGAACTTAATCAGCGTGCCTGTTGGAAAATAAAACGGGTGAAAGAAAGCCATAATAACTTAATTAAGTTTTTGATGTTCAGCTATCGCCATTTAGTGCAATTTGCCCGCAAATATAAGGTAAATTCCAGCATAATGCCGCAAGATATTAGCATTTTAACCCGTAAACTTTATACTGCCTTTGAAGAGTTACCGGGCAAAATCACCTTGCTCAATGCGATGATTTCTTCTGATTTATCGGAAAAAAACATCACTTTTATTGAGGTGAAAAATAACCGTAATTTCAAAGATGGCTGGTATTTGGTTAATCAAACGCCTGATATTCATGGCTTTCAACAACAGCGTTATGTGGAATATAGCGAAAATCTCAATAAACTTGTGGCTTGGGCATATTTTAACCGCCTGCTTACGCCAAAAACCGAATTACATATTTTCAGCCCCAATGTTGATCTGCATAAATTACGCCACTTTGTCGCCGATCTTCGCTTGTCCTTGCCCGCCATCGTGCCTGTGGCAAGTAACGAAGAATTAAACCACAACTGTGAAATCAAAAATTTGGTGGTGTCGATCAACCTTACCAAAGATCCCACTGCACACTTATCTGAAGCCAAAGCCAGCATTGTCGCCAGTGATTTATTTAGCTTTGGCCCTGATGAAGAAAGTTTAGTCGGTAGCATCGATCTTACCTACCGCAATTTATGGAATGAAATTCGTACCCTGCACTTTGAAGGGCCGAATGCCATTTTGCTCGCATTAAAAGTACTTTCTAACAAAATTTATCGTGGCGCAACTTCACCACAAAGCGTCAATGTGTTTTGTTACAGCAAATATTATCAAAAAACCTTGCGCAACATTGTTACCGCCTTAATTCAAAAATGTATCAGCATTCAAGTGGGTGTGAGTGATGCACCACAAAATAACTTATTGCGTGTGGCAGGGAAAAACTGGCAATTTTTCTTTGAAGAACGCGGCATTAGCCTACAAGAAATCCACAATCCGCCATTGATTGATAACAATGATTTTAATGTCGAAGTGCAAGAGGCCATCGAACATAAAGAAAAGCCCCAAGCGCGCAAAAAATATCCTTATGAAATTGACGCCTTTGCTAGCGAAGGCTTTTTACAATTTTTCTTTGAAAATAACTTGGATCACACATTCAACGTCTATATTTTAGATGAAGCCAACCGCATTGAGATTTATCGCAACTGTGAAGGCGAAAAAGAACAGAAAATTTATGAGATAAATCATATTTACCAGTCGGCAGGCTTGGAGGGAGATAATAATCCGTATAAAATTGTGCAACGAAATTTTAACTACCCACAATTTTATCAATTATTACCAAGTGATAATGGGATCAAAATTGTGCCATTTTATAGCCGTTTGGTGTCATCATAATAGGGGAAACTATGCTTGATAAAATGAAAATATTGCTCATTGACGATCATCCATTGATGCGTCGTGGCATAAAACAATTATTAGAACTTGATGAAGCATTTGAAGTCGTTGGAGATGCAGGGAGCGGCACGGAAGGCATTCATCTTGCATTACGCACTTCGCCAGATTTAATCATTCTTGATTTGAATATGAAAGGGTTATCAGGATTAGACACCCTTAAAGCATTGCGCGCAGAAAATGTGGATGCTCGCATTATTATTCTCACCGTTTCTGATGCGAAAAATGATGTGTTCACCCTAGTGGACGCAGGCGCAGATGGTTATCTATTAAAAGATACCGAGCCAGATCTACTACTTGGGCAAATCAAACGCATTGCACAAGGCGAAGTGATTTTAAGTGATTCCATTAAAGATCTGCTGTTAGAACAGCGCCCAGAACAAGATCCAATTTACACCTTAACGGATCGCGAAATGGACGTGTTACGCCTTATCGCCACAGGCTTATCCAATAAACAAATTGCAGCGCAACTTTTCATTTCAGAAGAAACGGTAAAAGTGCATATCCGCAATTTGCTGCGTAAACTAAACGTTCATTCTCGTGTTGCCGCCACAGTGCTTTATTTCCAACACAAAGGTGCTTAACCATTTCAAAACAAAAGAGCGGTGAAAAATCCGCTCTTTTTTCTTATCTTTTATCTCTACTTCTTTCTCGTTCTACAAAAACTTAACAAAAAAGCACCGCACTAACTTTCCTACGATAAATGGAAAATCGTGCAAAATAGAAGTGCGGTTGGAAATTTTGGTGTTTTTATTTCTGAAATTGATGATTCAACAAGCTCAAAATATTTTTATTCAGAAATCCACAGTGGCAGTTTGATCACAACACGCAACCCGCCAAGATGGCTTGAGGCTGCCCAAACTTTTCCTTGATGTTCACGGATAACATTGGCGACAATCGCAAGCCCTAGCCCTGTGCCGCCTGTTTCGCGGGTTCTTGCTTCGTCAATACGGTAGAAAGGCTTGAAAATATTTTCATATTCACTGGTTGAAATGCCTGCCCCATTGTCATCAATCGCAATAACCATTGAATTATCTTCAACGAAGATCGTTGCTTCAATTTTAGAATGCGTATATTTCAGCGCGTTGCGTAAAATATTTTCAATGGCACTGCAAATTAGCCCTTTGTTTCCATTGAGATAATATTGGCTTGGTTTATGGATAAGCTGTTTTACTTTAAAAGATAATTTTTTCTGTTCTGCCTCAAAGCGGCTATCTTTAATAATATCGTGCCAAATTTCGGTGATGGGGAAAATTTCTCGCAGAATGTGGCTGTTTAATTGCTGGCGCGAAAGCAAAAGTAGATCGTTGATCATTTCATCAAGGCGTACCGCTTCTTTTTCGATGCGTGCAATTTCTGCACTGCTGTTCACGCGCCGGCGTAATAATGCCAGTGCCAGTTGCAAGCGGGTGAGCGGTGTTCTTAACTCGTGTGAAATAGAGGAAAGCAAAGTTTGCTGATTAGAAAGCAGATCTTCTAAGGCAATCGTCATTCGGTTGAAACTTTGTCCTACTTGGCGTAATTCAATAGTCCCTTGGGTTTCAAGGGATTTGTCCACTTTAAAATTTCCTAACGCCACGGCATTTGCGGCTTGTTGTAAATGCCGTAATGGTCGTCCGATACTGCGTGAAAGCCACCACAGCAAGGGGGTGGAAATCAACATAATAAATAATATGAGAATATAAGGGCGGTCAAAAATGTAGGAAAGAATTTCTTTTTGTGGATTAACACGGCTGACAAAATAGAGCGTGTAAGGCACATCATTTTCTAAATTGAGATGTACGGTAAAAGGCCCTGCAATTTGAATGTCATAAAAGTTTTTTTTCAGCGGTTTTAATGTGGTGCTGGTGTGGTACATAAATTGCTGAATAGGGGCAATTTCTTCCTTTCTTGCGCCGAGAATATTGCCGTTTTGATCGGCAAGAACGGGATGAATGCCGTCAAATTTATCCACAGGGATAACTGGCACACCTGAGATAATATGTGCCAGTTGTTTATTACGAATGGTGGTGGATATTTCACCGTAATACCCCGAAACCTCTTCGTTGCCTAGCTCGGTGTAAATACGTGCGTCAAAATAAGGCAGTAAAAAAATCAATGCGAGGAGAAGAACAAAAGCAAGCCAGAATAAGGCAAAAATTCGCATTGAAAGTGTATTAAGAAAAGTTAATTTCATTTTGATTGAGTTTATTTAGACGCAACGAGCAGATAACCTTTGCCTCGTAATGTTTTGAACCAAGGGGAATCATCATTTCGTGGTGGAAGTTTTTTCCTTAAATTTGACATATGCATATCAATGGCACGATCAAAAGGCGTGAGCGGTTTACCAAGGATTTCCATACTCAAGTGCTCACGAGAAAGAATTTGCCCCGGGTTGGCAATAAGAATTTGTAATAAGGCAAATTCAGTGCCTGTGAGTTCGAGATTTTTATCTTCATAAAGCACTTGCTGACGTCCCGGATAGAGGGTTAAACCACAAAATTCAATCTGCTGATTTTCTTCCGATTTGTTTTCATTCACTGAATTTGCTAGTTCGGTACGGCGTAAAATGGCTTTAATTCTTGCTACCAATTCACGATCATTGAAAGGCTTCGGTAAATAATCGTCCGCACCCAATTCTAAGCCGATAACGCGATCAATTTCATCGCCCCGTGCCGTGAGCATCATTACCGGTGTGGTGAAATGCTGCCTAATCTGTTTTAGGGTTTCAATGCCATTTAATACAGGCATCATTATATCCAATAACACGAGGTGATAGCTATTATCCAATTTGTCTAAGGCTTCTTTACCATTGTTTGCGGTATCTACCTCAAAGCCCTCTAACTGAAGTAATTCAGCCAGAAGTTCCACAAGTTCAATATCATCGTCCACTAATAATAATTTAGCCATTATGATTGGTCCTTATAATTAAGTGCGGTGTAATTTTGCCGAATTTTTTATTTCCAGAACTGCCACCAACGTTTGTTTTGACTTTCTGAAGCTTCAATCACCACATTGTTGATTTCTTTTTCACCGGCTGTTGGCAATGGCTTATCTAAATCAAGATGAGTAACCACCCCTTGCTTATCAAAGTTTACGATAAAGGTGTGTTGTTCTGGCGTTTGGTAAGCCTTTTGGATAAGGAAAACATAATACCAAGTGTCATTACTAAATGGGTCAATTAAAACAGGTGTGCCCAATAAATATTGCACTTGTTGCTTATTCATTCCCACTTTTACTTGATCCACCGTGGCAGCTTCAAGATAGTTACCCTGCGGCACATCAATACGATACACCACTTTGCTTACGGTTGAACAAGCCGTTACACTTAGCGCTAACATTGCTGCTGTAATAAGAGTTTTTAACTGCATATTGGTTACCTTTTATTCTTTAATAATGAAGGGGATAATACCTAAACTTCGCCCTATTGCCAAATTAATTCTAGCCTTTTAGCCAGCGTTGTAATTGATCACGCAAATTTGGTGGCAAACCTTTAATCGTGAGCGTATCACCCATTTCGTCCCAAATCACACGTTGATTAATTAGCTCCGCATCAAAACTGATGGTTACCCCTTTGCCAGAGCCTGAAAACTTGGTTAAGCCTTTCAACGCTGAACGCACCGGAGGAATATGCTCTTCCAAGCCATAATCTTGCGTTTGGGTAAAATCTGCAAAAGACTGCTCGTTTAGAGTGGGCAAGCTATCGGAAAGTTCCCGCAATTCAATTTCTTCCCCCGCGCTCATTTGTCCTTTGCAATATTCAAACACTTGCTTTTTCACCGCTTGTGATTGCTCATTGTTTAATTCACCTTGTTCGCAATAATCACTCACCGCTTGCAATAAACATTGGTTTTGCACTTGCGGATTTAAGCCCTCTTCGGCTTGTAGAAAATCCATAAAAAAGTCGGCAATTTTACGCCCCACTTTTCCTTTAATAAAAGTAAGATAGCGGTTGGAATTGGCGTCCACTTGCAAATCCGTCAGGTTAATGCGTGCGGCAATGTCAAATTGGGTGAGATCCAAATATTGCGTACGATGAATTTCTAAATTTTCGTCCACCAACATACTGGCTCGGCTATCAAGCAAGGCGATAAATAAATAATCAGTGGCTAAAAAATTATATTGGCACAGCACGAACGTTCCGCTATCAGCGAAGCTATATTTACCTAACTCTTGGGCGAGTTTTTGCGCCGATTGGTGGCTAAACGGTAGGAAATCTAATTCATTTTCGAGAAAACGGTTAAGATTTTGCGCAAACTCTGACGCTTCTTCAAACACACCATAGGCTTTGGCTTTATTTTGATAACCTTGGTGTAAATGCAACATCATTTGTTCCACTTCAGGGCTAATGGGCAACAGCTCATTGCGCAGCTGCACATCAAGTTGAATAGCCTCTTCTTGCTGGTGTTTGACCAATTGGTGTAACACAATTTGCTTAACCGTAATACTCATTTTTTAATCCATATTTATAAAAACAAATTTGTGCGATATTATAACCGCACTTTAGGCGAAAATATGCTAGCATACGCAAAATTATTCTCAGCCTTCAAATTTAACAACAATATTCATTATGGCGAAACAATCAAAATTTCAAGATAAACAAGTCGATACCTTATTAAATGAACTCATTGCCGTGTTTGAAAAACATCAAACGCCGGTGGATTTATCTTTAGTGGTGCTAGGCAATATGGTTACCAATGTTCTCAAAAATAATATGGGACAACAGCAACGTATCGCCCTTGCTCAGGCCTTTTCCGATGCGTTAATGAATTCTTTGAAAGAGAAACAATAATCAAATGTTTGGAATTAAAACAAGCAAACAATATCGTGAAAACACCTCGCGAAAAATCGCTTGGGGGCATTGGTTTGCTTTTTTTAATATCCTTTGGGCGATTGTCATTGGCGCACGTTACGCCTTTTTGATCGATTGGCCAGACACGCTGTTTGGCAAGCTCTATTTTTTCATCAGCCTACTCGGGCATTTTAGTTTTATTGTTTTTGCCCTGTATTTACTGATTATTTTTCCGCTCAGTTTTATCGTAAAAAACAACCGCACTTTCCGTGGGCTGAGTGTGATTCTCACCACCATTGGCGCAACCTTATTATTAGTCGATACCGAAGTTTTCGCGCGCTTTAATTTCCACCTGTCTTCACTCGTGTGGAATTTGTTGGTGAATCCTGATAATGGTGAACTTTCGCGCAACTGGCAACTGTTCTTCGTGCCGATGCCAATTATTCTGTTGATTCAAATGCTGTTTTCTCGTTGGTCGTGGGAAAAATTACGCAGCCTTGAACGACAAAAATGGCTCAAAGGCGTGGGCGTATTCTTTGTTTGCACCTTTATTGCTACTCATTTAATTTATGCTTGGGCAGATGCCTTTATCTATCGCCCGATCACAATGCAGAAATCCAATTTTCCGCTGTCTTACCCAATGACGGCGCGCTCTTTCTTGGAAAAGCACGGTTTCTTAGATAAGGATCAATATAGCCAAACTCTAGAACAAGAAGGGCGACCTGAAGCCTTAAAGATTGATTATCCAAAATCGCCGTTGCATTTTACTCCAGTTAAGCCAAGCAATATTCTGATGATCACGGTATCTGGACTGCGTTATGATGCTGTCAGCGCAGACAAAATGCCAAAACTCAGCGCCTTTGCCGAGCAAGCCACGCAGTATCTCAATCATTACAGCACGGGCAATAACAACAACACCGCCTTAACAGGCTTGTTCTACGGATTAACGGCGAACTACACGGATAGCCTATTAAGCAACAAAACGCCATCAGTACTCATTAACGCACTCAAACAAGAGAAATCCGCTTATCAGTTGGGATTATTCGCCAGCGATGGATTTCACGCCAGTTTATTAAGCCAGAATGTGTTTAATCAACAAAAATTAGATCACAAAGTACGCAGCAATCAAGCCAGCGTGCAACAATGGCAAAATTGGTATGCCAAACGCCATAGCGAAAAACCTTATTTCAGCTATTTAAGTTTAGCCATTCCAAAAGACTTAAATGAAACAGGCTATGTCCTTCAACTAAATGAATTAGACGGCTTGCTAGATAGCCTGTTAAGCCAAGTGGATCGTCAAAATACGTTAATTTTGATCACCGCCGAAGAGGGCTATCACTTTAAGCCATTAAGTGAAAAACAACAAAGCAACTATTTTGCGCCAGAACAAATTCAGGTTCCGCTGATTATTGCGTGGCAAGGGCTAGCGCAAGGTCAAGTGGAAAAACTCACCAGCCACACAGACATTTTGCCTGCCTTAATGAAACATTTATTTGGCGTGCAAAATCCAGCTTCTGATTATGCGCAAGGCGTGGATTTATTTAACCCTGCATTACGCCGTACTTGGGTGCAAGCAGGCAATTATCGCTGGAATGTGATCATCACCGCCAACGGCACGCAATACCACCTTGATCGGCGCGGAAATTATCAAAAATATGACCGCACTTATGAAAAAGCCTCTTCACGCACGCCACCGCTTGGCTTGTTCTTAGAAGTGTTTAATCAAGATAGTGCTTTTTTTGAAAAATAAAATGAATAAAATTCAGGCAACCAATAGTTAAAACCAATTATATTTTTACTATTGAACCGCTTATACTATCGCCCCAGCAAAGGCATTTCGCCCGTTTTATTATTCAAATCAATCTGGACAAGATAGAATGTTATTAAGTAAAAATCTGCGAATTTTTCATAACATTACACAACACACCAATCAAGACGCTCACCGCTTGAGCGCAAAGCTATTTTCTCTTAATAACAAGATCCCACTTTATTGGGATTTTTTCATATCTAGCCTATTGTCCGCCTCGCTTTCATTATTACGGAGAAAATTATGCGTAATCACGTTCGTAGCTTTAAAACCTATATCAGAGATGAAATTATCAAGAAAGGCGGTTGGGTAAACTCACACGCTCACGCTGACCGTGCGTTCACCATGACGCCAGAGAAAATCGGCATTTATCATACGAGCAACTTGCAACAAAAATGGGATTTAGTGGACGAAGTCAAACGCACTTCCACCGTAGATGACTATTATGCGCGCTTTTGCCAAGCTATTGAATTGATGATCTCACAAGGGGTAACCGCCTTTGGTACTTTTGTGGATATTGATCCCATTTGTGAAGATCGCGCCATCATCGCCGCCCACAAAGCCCGCGATGTATATAAACACGACATCACCCTTAAATTCGCCAATCAAACCCTAAAAGGCGTAATTGAACCCACCGCGAAAAAATGGTTCGATATTGGCTCAGAAATGGTGGATATGATCGGCGGACTTCCTTATCGTGATGAGCTAGATTACGGACGTGGCTTGGAAGCTATGGATATTCTGCTCGATAAAGCTAAATCCCTCGGCATTATGTGCCACGTTCACGTTGATCAATTCAACACACCAAAAGAAAAAGAAACAGAACAACTGTGCGACAAAACCATTGAACACGGAATGGAAGGACGCGTGGTGGCGATTCACGGCATTTCCATCGGCGCGCATTCCCGTGAATATCGTTACAAACTGTACGAAAAAATGCGCCAAGCGCAAATGATGATGATCGCCTGCCCAATGGCGTGGATCGACAGTAATCGTAAAGAAGATTTAATGCCGTTCCACAATGCACTCACCCCAGTTGATGAAATGATTCCCGAAGGCATCACTGTTGCCATTGGCACGGATAACATCTGCGATTATATGGTGCCACTATGTGAAGGGGATATGTGGCAAGAACTCAGCCTACTCGCCGCAGGCTGCCGCTTCCCAGATTTAGACGCAATGGTAAACATCGCCAGTATCAATGGACGAAAAGTACTGGGCTTGGACGTTTAACTACCGCAAATAAAAATCCTCCACACACAGAGGATTTTTCACCTTATCAAACTCCCTGAATTTGAAAGCCATAATAAACAAAAGTGCGGTGGGATTTTTGATAATTTTTCTAGCTAACCTACATTCGCTACAAGCAGCCGTTTCCCAGATTTAAATGCAATGGTAAACATCGCCAGTATCAACGGACGAAAAGTGTTGGGATTGGACGTTTAACTGCCACAAATAAAATCCTCCACACACGGAGGATTTTTCACCTTATCAAACTCCCTGAATTTGAGGGGGCCATAATAAACAAAAGTGCGGTGGGATTTTCGATGATTTTTCTAGCTAACCTACATTCGCTACAAGCAGCCGTTTCCCAGATTTAAATGCAATGGTAAACATCGCCAGTATCAACGGACGAAAAGTGCTGGGCTTGGACGTTTAACTACCGCAAATAAAATCCTCCACACACGGAGGATTTTTCACCTTCTCAAACTCCCTGAATTTGAAAGCCATAATAAACAAAAGTGCGGTGGGATTTTTGATGATTTTTCTAGCCAGTCCATAACAAGGCTTATCTCATTTGAGCTAATCTTTGACGTAAATCCTCTGCCGTTTGGCAGGTTTTAATATGCTCAAAAAGTGCGGTGGCTTGTGGGTAAGATTTTTTCAGATATTGTAGCCATTGTTTGGTGCGGGCAATGTGGTAAAAGCCGGTATCTTGCAGGTTTTCAATATGCGCATAGCGGTGCAGCAAAGGCATTACCCCTTGCGTCCAATCTAATTTTTCCTGATTAAACTTCACCACAAGGCTTAAGTTGGGAATGGTTAATGCACCACGTCCAATCATTAC
Source organism: Avibacterium volantium (assembly GCF_900635775.1). Taxonomy (NCBI): domain Bacteria; kingdom Pseudomonadati; phylum Pseudomonadota; class Gammaproteobacteria; order Pasteurellales; family Pasteurellaceae; genus Avibacterium; species Avibacterium volantium. The sequence continues at coordinate 200,078 of NZ_LR134167.1, forward strand.
ATCTTGGCAGCCTGTTATGGCAAGGCAGTCTTGCGCGTCTTGCCAATGCCAAATTTCACCATTTGCGATGACAGGAATGGCTAAACGCTGACGAATTTCACCAATTTTCTGCCAGTTGATCTTTTCTGCACGATAGCCATCGGTTTTGGTGCGCCCGTGAATGGTGATTTCCGTACCGCCGCCTTGTTGCACCGCATCAGCAATTTCAAAGGCGTGATTATCACTATCCCAGCCCAAACGCACTTTCACGCTCACCACCTGCTCTTTCGGTAAGGCTTCGCGTAAGGCTTTAGTGGCTTGGTAAATCAATTCGGGCTGCTTTAATAATGCCGCGCCACCGTGGCTACCATTCACAGTTTTAGAAGGACAACCACAGTTAAAATCAATGCCGTGCGATCCCAATTCCACCGCCAACACCGCATTTTCCGCCAGCCACTGTGGGTGTTGCCCTAAAAGTTGTACGCGCACAGGCGTTCCCGCGGGCGTTCGCCCACCGTGCTGCAGTTCTGGACATAAACGGTAAAAGGTTTTGATTGGCAAACGCTGATCCACCACACGCACAAACTCCGATACGCACAGATCATAATCGTTAATTTCAGTCAAAAGCTGCCGCACAAGGGGATCAAGCACGCCCTGCATTGGCGCGAGGAAAACACGCATTTTATTTACTATTACTCTTTTGATAAAAATAAAAAAGCTGAATTTTTCACCGCACTTTGTTATTTGAGAAAAACGGTAAAAAATTCAGCAATGCAGAAAGGTTTACTTCCACCCTTTCGCTTTACAAATCAAATCATAAGCGGCTTGAATTTGTTGGGTTTTTTCTTTCGCCATTTCAAGCATTTCTTCAGGTAAGCCTTTGGCGACTAATTTATCGGGGTGGTTTTCGTTCATTAAACGGCGGTAAGCGCGTTTTACTGTGGCGCGGTCGTCATTTTCGCTCACGCCAAGCACGTTGTAAGCATCTTGCAAGGTTGGGCCGCTGTGTGTTTGATAACCACCACCCTGATAGCCGCCTTGTTGGTAATCGCCCTGTTGTGAGCCGTTATATTCATAATAAAACCCACCGCGGCTGAATTGGCGGGCGGCGATTTCTGCCATTAGAATTTGTTGGAATTGGAAACTGGATAAGCCCAATTCTTCTGCCACCACTTGTAGCACTTCTTTTTCATTTTCGTGCAAATGATCATCGGCAAAGGCAGCTTGGAGCTGAATGCGTAAGAACATTCGCAATAAGTCGCTACGCTGACCGCAGGCGGTGCAAAATTCGCGGATCACTTGACGCAATGGGAAATTCGGATCTTTCCCGCGATTAAACGCTTCTTGTGCCAGTTTGCGACCTTTGTCGTCCAAATTCATTTGGTTCATTAGGTTGTTGGCAAGGGCGATGTCGTCTTGCGTAACGCGACCTTTGGATTTCGACAAATGGCCCAGCACCGCAAAGGTGGTTTGCATAAACAAGGATTGACGGGTTTCTTTGCGTTTGAAAAAGCTCGAATTGACGCTGCCTAGCTCATACAATTTTTTGTCGGCTAAATGCCCTAAATAAGCGCCAACCAGCCCACCAAAAAAGCCGCCAAAACGGTAGCCAATAAAAAAACCTAATAACTTTCCAATAAAACTCATTCTGTTCTCCAACTTGAGTTATGCATAAAATCTTGAGTATACATAAAATAAAGTGCGGTGCGTTTTTCGCGATTTTTATACGCTGTATTTTAGATGCCATACTGCTCACGATAAGCACGCATCGCAGGCAAATATTGTTGATAATCCGCCTCTTGCTCAATAAATTGCATTAAATCGTCAAAATCAATAATCGAAAGCACGTTGCATTGATAATCGCGTTCCACTTCTTGAATGGCAGAAAGCGTGCCTTTGCCGCGTTCTTTACGATTTAACGCAATCACCACCGCACTTAATGTCGCTTGATTTTGTGCGATCAAATCCATTGCTTCGCGAATTGCCGTGCCAGCGGTGATCACATCGTCCACCAATAGCACCTTGCCTTGCAATGGGCTGCCAATTAAATTGCCGCCTTCGCCGTGATCTTTGGCTTCTTTACGGTTAAAACACACTGGTTTGTCAATGCCATATTGCTTAAACAGCGCCACCGACACCGTGGTGCCAATGGGAATGCCTTTGTAAGCAGGGCCAAAAATCACGTCATAATCTAAGCCGCTTGCTTGAATGGCTGCGGCATAAAATTCGCCTAAACGTGCTAAATCCGCGCCTGTATTAAACAAACCTGCATTAAAGAAATAAGGGCTAATGCGCCCAGATTTCAAGGTAAATTCGCCAAATTTCAGCACATTACGGCTGAGTGCGAATTTGATAAAGTCGATTTTGTAGCCTTGCATTTTCGCCCCTAATTATGCTTGTTATGCCTGTTTTAAGGCTTCACGCTGCGCGTTGAAGATCACTTCACAGCCTTGTTTTGCAAGATCTAACAGGGTTAATAATTCTTCGTGGGAGAATGGCTCACCTTCTGCTGTGCCTTGCACTTCGATCATTCGGCCATCATCGGTCATCACCACGTTCATATCGGTTTCGGCGTTGCTATCTTCCACATATTCCAAATCGCATACCGCTTCACCCTCTACAATGCCAACAGAAATAGCCGCCACTAGCCCTTTAATTGGGTTCGTTTTTAGCACGCCTTTTTCCATTAAGCCGTTGATCGCGTCCACTAACGCCACGCAAGCCCCAGTAATAGAAGCCGTACGCGTGCCGCCATCAGCTTGGATTACATCACAATCCAGTGTGATTGAACGCTCACCAAGGGCATTCAGATCCACCATTGCACGCAAAGAGCGGGCGATTAAACGCTGAATTTCCATCGTGCGTCCGCCTTGTTTCCCTTTGGCCGCTTCACGTTGCATACGGCTGTGGGTGGAGCGTGGCAACATACCATATTCTGCCGTAACCCAACCTTGGTTTTGCCCTTTTAAGAAACGTGGCACACTTTCATCAACACTGGCGGTGCAAAGCACTTTGGTTTCGCCAAATTCCACTAACACCGAACCTTCGGCATATTTTGTGAAATGGCGGGTGATTTTAATTGGGCGGGGTTGATTTAATGGGCGATCATTCGGACGCATTGGAAATTCCTTACTCATTCATAAAATGGCGCTCATTCTAACACGCAAACTGACAGATGAGAAATTTAACGGTAGAATAGGCGGCAATTTTTAGCGCAAATTAAGGATTTATTATGATTTATAGTATGACGGCCTTTGCCCGTTATGAAATCAAGCAAGATTGGGGCAATGCAGTTTGGGAGATTCGTTCCGTTAATCAACGTTATTTGGAAACGGTCTTCCGCTTGCCAGAGCCATTTCGCGGTTTGGAAAACACCTTGCGAGAAAAATTACGCCAGCGTTTAACTCGCGGTAAGGTGGAATGTAATCTGCGTTTTGAGGGCAAACAGCAAGCCACAGCCAGCCTTAATTTAAACCAAGCCTTAGCGCAACAGGTGATCCAATCCTTACAATGGATCAAGCAACAGGCTGGGGAAGGGGAAATCAATCTCACCGATGTTCTGCGCTACCCTGGCGTGGTGGAAACCCCAGAGCAGGATTTAGATCGCATTAGTCAAGAATTGTTAGCCGGCTTTGAAGCGGCGCTCGATGAATTTATCGCAATGCGTGGGCGTGAAGGGGAAAAATTAAACGACTTGATCCAACAGCGTTTAACCGCCATCGCCAGTGAAAGCGATAAAGTGCGGTCAAAAATGCCAGAGATTTTGCAATGGCAACGGGAGCGTTTACAGCAACGTTTTGACGAATTGCAATTACAAGCCGATCCACAGCGCCTAGAGCAAGAAATGGTGCTATTAGCGCAACGTATTGATGTGGCGGAAGAATTAGATCGTTTACAGCTGCACGTTAAAGAAACCCAACGCATTTTGCAAAAAGGCGGTGCGGTAGGGCGTAAACTCGATTTTATGATGCAAGAACTCAACCGCGAAAGTAACACGTTGGCGTCAAAATCCATTAGCGCGGAAATCACCAATTCTGCGGTGGAATTAAAAGTGCTTATCGAACAAATGCGTGAACAAATTCAGAATTTGGAATAATTTTTGGAATCTTTATGGCAATCATCAATCTCTCACAATATCGTGTTATTTCTGTACAAGGCGTGGATGCAGAAAAATTTCTGCAAGGTCAGCTCACTTGTGATGTGAATGGGCTGGCAGATGGGCAATCCACCCTCACCGCTCATTGTGATCCAAAAGGCAAAATGAGCAGCGTATTTCGTCTGTTGCGTGAAAATACCGAGCAGTTTTACGTGATTATCCGCCACGCCTTATTGCCCTCTGCGTTGGATAATCTGAAAAAATATGCAGTCTTTTCCAAAGTTGCCTTTGAAGCGCAAGATTGGCAAGTGATCGGGCTATTGGATAAACAAAAGTGCGGTGCAATTTCGGCAGATTTTTGCCTTGAAATAGGACAATCTGCGTGCGCGATGTTATTAAATAAAACCGCACAACAGATTGATTTTACTGGTGAAATTTCACAATGGGAGCAAGCCATAATAAAAGCGGGCTACCCGATTTTATCGCCCGAGAGCCAAAACGAATTTATCCCACAAGCCTTGAATTTACAATGTATCGAACAAGCCATTTCGTTCCAAAAAGGCTGTTATATCGGGCAAGAAACCGTGGCGCGTGCGAAATATCGTGGCATAAACAAACGCGCGATGTTCCTGTTTAACGCACAAACCAACACGCCTGTTTCGCTGGGTTCAGAAATTGAAATGCAGCTGGAAAATGGCTGGCGAAAAACAGGTTTTATCCTAAGTGCGGTGCATTTTGACGGCATTTTATGGCTGCAAGTGGTGATGAATAATCAGTTTGAGGCAGGCACGGCATTTCGTCTGTCTGGCACTGAAACAGCATTAAACCTCATTGAATTGCCTTACAACTTATCATAAAAATGAAAATTGGGCGTAATGCCCAATTTTGCTATTCAAACCAAATCAACGATGCCATTCTTCCCGTTTGTTTCTCTCGTCTAAAAGAAAAGAAGTTTTCCCGTTCTAAATAGGTGCAATGCTCGCCACCGCTAATTTGCGAAATGCCTAATTTGTTAAGGCGCAATCGGGCGATGTGGTAAAGATCCGCAAGGTATTTGCCTTGCTCGATAGGATCTGGCACAAAGGCTTGTGCAGCATTGGGATCTTGCGTGATAAATTGTTGGCGAACGTCTTCCCCCACTTGGAAAGATTTTGGCCCAATAGCCGGCCCGAGCCACGCGATAATCTCTTGTGGTTCAGCTTGGAATTGTTGTACCGTTTGTTCTAACACGCCATCACATAAGCCACGCCAACCTGCGTGTGCGGCGGCGACTTCCGTGCCTTGTTGATTGGTAAACAAGACAGGCAGGCAATCTGCGGTCATTACAAGGCAAACTTGGTTCGGTTGGTTGGTGTAAACCGCATCGGCATCTACATTGTTGCCCTCATAAGGCAAGCAGATCACCCTTGTACTATGCGTTTGATTTAAGAAAAGCGGAAACTGCGGCAAATGAAATTGTTCCACCAACAAAGTGCGGTTAGTTTTTACTGAATTTTTGTCATCGCCAACGTGATCGCCCAGATTAAAGCTATCATAAGGCGCTTGGCTAACGCCGCCTTGACGTAAGGTGGTGAAAGCGTGGATATTGGCAGGGGCTGTCCAGTTTGGTTTGAGTGCGTCCATTTTAGTAATCTAATTCATCTTTATGAGCAAGGTAATCGACTTTTAAGGCATTCACTAAGCCAACGAAATCCTCTGGTAATGGCGCGTACCATTCCATTAATTCCCCTGTGATTGGGTGTTCTAAGCGTAACATTATGGCGTGCAACGCTTGGCGTTTGAAATCACGCAAGGTGGTGAGTAATTCTTCACTGGCGTTTTTCGGTGGGCGTGGGCGTCCACCATAAGTTTGATCGCCTAATAATGGGTGGGCGATATGCGCCATATGCACGCGAATTTGGTGAGTTCGCCCTGTTTCAAGGCGTAGGCGTAGGCGCGTGTAATTACGGAAACGTTCCATAATGCGATAATGCGTTACCGCGGGCTTACCCATTGGGTGAACCGCCATATGAGTACGTTTGGTTGGGTGGCGCGCCATTGGTTCGTCCACCGTGCCACCTTGGGTCATAATGCCGTAAGCGATGGCTTCATATTCACGGGTGATTTTGCGTTTTTGCAGATCTCGCACCAATTTAGTTTGCGCTGGTATGGTTTTTGCCACCACCATTAAGCCGGTGGTGTCTTTGTCTAAGCGGTGAACAATGCCCGCTCTTGGCACTTCCGCAATCGGCGGATAATGATAAAGCAAAGCATTGAGTACCGTGCCATTCGGGTTGCCTGCCCCGGGGTGAACCACCATATCTTTTGGCTTATTGATGACTAAAATATCATCATCTTCATAGACAATATTGAGCGGAATATTTTCTGGCTCAAAACGGGTTTCATCTTCCACTTCAACATTGATGGTAATCTGTTCGCCGCCATAAACTTTACTGCGTGGCACATTCACCACTTCACCGTTTACTTTCACCAGATCGCTTTCGATCCAAGTTTTTAAACGTGAACGAGAATAGTCCGGGAACATTTCCGCTAAGCTTTGGTCTAAACGTTGTCCCATTTGGCTTGGCAGAACTTCTGCCGATAAAGTAAGATATGCCATAAATAAATCCGTGAATAATTTGCTTATTTAGCAATGTGCTATAAAATAGGGAGCATTGTAACTTATTTATCATTGCTCGTAAAAAAGGAATCATCAATGCGTAAATTAAAATCTTTTACATTCGTTGCATTAGCCGCACTTGCCGTGAGTGCTTGTTCTAATTCATCAAAAGAGGTAGAGCAAGGCTCTGAACAAGAACTTTATGCCAAAGGGCAAACCTATTTACAAGACGGTGATTATTCCCAAGCGGTGCGCTATTTAGAAGCGGTAAAAAATCGTTTTCCTGCCGCAAATTACAGCGAGCAAACGCAGTTAGATTTAATTTATGCTTATTATAAATCGCAAGATTACACCAAAACCTTAGTGGCCGCAGAGCGTTTTTTACAGCAATATCCGAATAGTCCAAATGTAGATTATGTGATCTATATGGCAGGGCTAACCAATTTTGCCTCAGGTGAAAACTTCTTCCAAGATTTCTTTGGCGTTGATCGCGCAACCCGTGAAAACACAGCAATGAAAGCGGCGTTTGCAAACTTCCATACCCTTGTAGATAATTTCCCTAATAGCACTTATGCACAAGATGCCTTAGCAAGAATGGCTTATATTAAAGCCGCCTTGGCTCGCCATGAACTTGCCATTGCCAAATTCTATATGAAACGTAATGCTTATGTTGCCGTTGCCAACCGAGTAGTAGGAATGTTACAGCAATATCCTGACACCCAAGCCACTCTTGAAGCCTTGCCATTAATGAAAGAAGCTTATGAAAAAATGAATCTTCCTGAATTGGCAAAACAAACGGAAACCTTGATTCAGGCGAATAAAGATAAAAAATTCAGCGATGTTGAAAAACCAAAAGACTTTGAATTAAATAAGCCAAAATCTTAGCAAATAATGATCAAAAAGCCTCTATGCAATAATAGAGGTTTTTTATTGCCTAATTTTTAAGTGCGGTTGTTTTTTAAGAAAAATTCATCAAAATTTGACCGCACTTTAATTTTCTTTGTGCAACTATGTAATGAATAATTTATTGGGAATTTAGGGGAAAGGGGAAAGATAAATGATGGTGCCCCCAACAGGACTTGAACCTGTGACCAATCGATTATGAGTCGACTGCTCTAACCGACTGAGCTATGGGGGCGGTAAGAGTGTGCTGATTATAGTGAAATATCCCAGCAAAGTCTATCATTCACCAATTATGCGGCTTAAATTTGAACAAAAAAGCCTGATAACAAATGATCTGCACCCCAAAAGTTGGACTAAACAACCAATTGATTAAGGTGCAGATTTTTTATGACTAAATATACTCAACGTTTCAAACAACAAGTGCTCGACTTTTATCATCAAAATGGAGAAAACCGTTCGCTTACTCGCCAGTATTTTCAGCTTCCCCAAAGAACGTTAGCACGTTGGATTGCGAAATTTAATCATAATGGAATCAATGGATTAGCTGTGTTAGGTAAAAAACGATATTATTCTGTTGAGTTTAAATTAAAGGTTATTCAAGCTATCAAAAAAGGCCAGTGCTCCGCTGAAGCCGCCTGCTTTCGCTTTGATATTCCCAGTTCAGGGATAATTAGTCAATGGTTGCAACGCTTTGAAAAACAAGGTATAGATGGGTTATTACTCAAACCTAAAGGTCGTCCAAGTATGAAACTCAACTCACCTAAAATGCCACCAACGCCCAAAACAGAAGAAGAACGCTTGCGTTACCGAATTTTGGAATTAGAAGCGGAGAATACAATGCTAAAAAAGTTGCAGGAACTCAACCAACAAAAAATGCAGAAAAAGCCGTCATCGTAAATGCCTTACGCTCGCGTTTCCCGTTGGAATTGTTACTCAGGCTAATCGGATTGGCACGCAGTTCGTTCTTTTATCATCTCAAGCCAAAGTCGGATAAAAATGTAGCGATTTCACAGAAAATAGAGGAAATTTATCGCAAAAATGACGAAAATTATGGTTATCGTCGAATTACCTTGGAATTAAGGAAATACTTGATTATCAACCACAAAAGGGTGCAAGCGATAATGCAACGTTTGGGGTTAAAAGGAAAAAGTAAGCAGAAAAAATATCGTTCTTACCAAGGCAAAGTGGGACACACTGCCGATAATCTGTTGCAACGGGATTTTACGGCAACGATGCCGAATGAGAAGTGGGTAACGGATATCACCGAGTTCAAATGTGCGGAAGGCAAAGTGTATTTATCGCCGATTAAAGACTTGTTTAATAACGAAATTATTGCTTATGATGTGGCGAGAAGTCCGAATTTTGAGCAGATAACCAGAATGTTGACCCAGGCGGTGAACCGATTAGCGGGGGAAAAACCGATACTGCATTCCGACCAAGGATGGCAGTATCAAATGATGGGTTATCAGGAGATATTGAAAAAACACGGTATTAAGCAAAGTATGTCGAGAAAAGGTAATTGCCTTGATAATGGTGCGATGGAAAGCTTTTTCGGGCGATTGAAGACGGAATGTTACTTTGGCAAGCGGTTTGAAACCTTTGAACAGCTTGAAAAAGTGATTCACGAGTACATTCATTACTACAACAATGAGCGTATTCAAGTGAAGCTCAAAGGACTAAGCCCTGTGGAATACAGAACTCAGTCCTTGAATTAAATTGAATTAAATTAGAATATAGTCTAACTTTTTGGGGGCAGATCACAAATCAAGCTTTTATTTAAGATAAATTGCTTTTACTCATCTAAGAAGCTACGCAAGGTTTCTGAACGACTTGGATGGCGTAATTTGCGTAAAGCTTTTGCTTCAATTTGACGGATACGTTCACGGGTTACATCAAATTGTTTACCCACTTCTTCAAGCGTGTGATCCGTGTTCATATCAATACCAAAACGCATTCTTAACACTTTGGCTTCTCTTGGCGTCAAGCCCTCTAGCACTTCGTGTGTTGCGGCTTTCAAGCTTTGCGCTGTAGCTGAATCCAATGGTAATTCTAGCGTGCTATCTTCAATGAAATCACCTAAGTGAGAGTCATCATCATCACCAATAGGGGTTTCCATTGAAATTGGCTCTTTGGCAATTTTTAGCACTTTGCGGATTTTATCTTCCGGCATTCCCATTCTTTCTGCTAATTCTTCTGGTGAAGCCTCACGCCCCATTTCTTGTAACATTTGACGCGAAATGCGGTTCAATTTGTTGATGGTTTCAATCATATGAACTGGGATACGAATGGTTCTCGCTTGATCCGCGATCGAACGCGTAATTGCTTGACGAATCCACCAAGTCGCATAAGTTGAGAATTTATAACCACGGCGATATTCAAATTTATCCACCGCTTTCATCAAGCCAATGTTACCTTCTTGAATAAGATCCAAGAATTGTAAACCACGGTTGGTATATTTTTTCGCAATAGAAATCACCAAACGCAAGTTCGCTTCAACCATTTCTTTTTTCGCACGGCGTGCTTTTAATTCACCTTGTGAAACCGCATCGCAAATATCACGAATTTGGCTAATGGTTAAACCGGTATCTTGTTCGATCTGCCCTAACTGAGCAATAGCCTGACGAATAGGCTCTTCATACTGAGCTAATTTTTCAGACCAATTTTTTCCTGCATTTAAGGCTTTTTCTAGCCACGCATCTTTGGTTTCGTGTCCAATAAATTCTTTTTGGAACGTGCCTTTTGGCATTTTAGCGTTATCTACTGCCATTTTTTGAATGCTACGTTCTTGCTGACGTACACGCTTCATCATATTACGCATAGACAACACGATTTCATCAAATTGTTTTGGTACTAAACGGAATTGAGTGAAAACTTCTGCCAAAACTTGAATTTGATCACGCGCCGCTTTTTTATGGCGTCCGTGTTTTGCAATCGCATCTAAGGTTTTCTTATGTTGCGCTTTTAATTCCGCAAATCGCTCGCGTGCCACTTCAGGATCAATGCTGTTATCAGAATCACTGTCATCGGAAGAACTGCTGTCATCACTTTCTTCGTCTTCGTCATCATCTTCTACGCTTGCGGTTGTTGTGCTTTCTTCATCTTCATCATCTGCAAGATGCGCTTCGTGTTCTTCTTCCGCGGCAGCTTCAACGATTTCATTTGGATCAACAAAGCCTGTGATCAGATCTGCCAAACGCATTCCGCCTTCTTCCACTAACGCATATTGACGCAAGAGATCATTCAAGGCTTCTGGATAAGCAGCCACGGCAGTTTGTACTTCATTGATCCCTTCTTCAATGCGTTTGGCGATGTCAATTTCGCCTTCGCGGGTTAAAAGCTCCACGCTCCCCATTTCACGCATATACATACGCACGGGATCGGTGGTTCGCCCTAACTCTGCTTCCACGCTAGATAACACTTGAGTGGCTTCTTCTACCGCATCTTCATCAGTGATATTTTCATTTAACATCAAATCATCGGCATCAGGTGCAGTTTCTAACACTTGAATGCCCATATCATTGATCATTTGAATGATGTCTTCAATTTGATCTGCATCGACAAGTTCTTCTGGCAAATGGTCATTCACTTCAGCATAAGTAAGATAACCTTGCTCTTTCCCTTGTGCGATTAACAGTTTTAATTGAGATTGTGGATTTTGCTCCATATCCATATTATATATCCGCCTCGATGTGTAATTGTGGGAGATAAAATGGCTTTAATTTTATCACCCTTATGTTGGATTAACTATTTATTTTGCTGTTTTTTCAATAATAATTGTGCGAGCGCCTGCCGTTCTTGCTCATTTAAGCCCTCTGTGCGCTCTTTTGCGATAAGCATTTCGATATTTTTATCCATCAACTGCAAATAAAAATAACGTAGGGTTTCACGAAATGTTTCTTCGATTTTATCCTCATCGACTAAATGATCCCACACGGCAAGAATTTCAAGGGGGCGAAAATATTCCGTATCACGGTAATGTTCTAAAATTTGTGCGGTGGTAATCCCCACACGCTCACGGCAAAGTGCGGTGATTTTTTCAAACAAATCTAGCCCAGCTTCATTGAGTACCAATAGAACGCTTAAATTTTCTGGCACAATTTGGATCAATTCAGGATTTTGCAACAGTAATGCAATCAACACCCGCATTGGCGTGCGTTTTACCGCATTTGGTTTCGGCGATGATGAATGATTTTCTTTTTGTGTTGGGATTAAATGCTCGATCTGCGTTTCATTAAAAATCCCCAATTTTTGCGCCAAAAGCTGACGCAATGATAAACGTAACAATTCTCCCGGAATTCGGTTAATCAATGGCACAGCAAGAGCAGCAAGTTTTCCCTTGCCCTCTTTACTGGAAAAATCCACCTGCGAACTTAAGGTAGCAAACAGAAAATCGCTCAATGGCTGTGCCTGACGAATATAGTCCTCAAAGCCGTCTTTACCATATTGGCGAATAAAGGTATCGGGATCTTCCCCATCGGGCAGAAAAATAAACTTAATTTGCCGCCCGTCTTCTAAAAAAGGCAGCGCATTTTCCAACGCACGCCACGCAGCATCACGCCCTGCACGGTCTGCATCGTAACAACAAATAAGCTGTTCGGTGGAACGAAATGCAAGCTGAATTTGCTCCGCTGTAGTGGCTGTCCCTAATGACGCCACGGCATAATCCACGCCAAATTGCGCCAATGCCACCACGTCCATATAGCCCTCCACCACCAGCAACATTTCAGGGCTGTCATTCACTTGTAATGCTTCAAACAAGCCATAAAGCTCACTACCTTTGTGGTAGGTCATACTTTCTGGCGAGTTCAAATATTTCGGCTTTTCATCACCCAACACTCGTCCGCCAAAGGCAATGGTTCGCCCACGGCGATCACGGATAGGAAACATAAGACGATTACGAAAACGATCGTAAACATCTTGTTTTTCATTGCGCGATAACATTCCCACATCAAATAATTTTTGCCGATCTTCTTGATTACGCCCAAACTGATTTAACACGGCATTAAATTGATTTGGCGAAAAACCAATTTGAAAGCGTTCAATCACTTCGGCGGATAAACCTCGTTTTTGCACATAGGATTGCGCAGGAATATTGTGCGGAAGTTGCTGATGATAAAACACCGCGATCTCTTGCATTAGCTGGTAAAGATCTTTCTTGGTACGATAATTGGCTTGTGGTTTATTCTTGCCATCAAAGTGCGGTGATTTTTCGTAAGGAATTTCTAAGCCTAAATGATTCGCCAGCTCTTCCACCGCCTCGATAAACTCCAGTTTTTCATATTCCATTAAAAAACTAATGGCATTACCGTGCGCGTGGCAACCAAAACAATGGTAAAACTGTTTTTTCGGACTCACGGTAAAGGAAGGCGTTTTCTCGTGATGAAAAGGACAACAAGCCTGATATTCACGCCCTGCTTTTTTCAGCTTAACCCGTGAATTAATCAATTCGACAATGTCAGTTCTGGCAAGAACATCATCAATAAATGAACGTGGAATATGGCCTGCCACAATAATTTCCTCTCGTTTTCAATCAACACAGAATTTAGTAAGATAGAGCTAAGATAATAAGAAATGGTGCAGCTAAAAACAACAAAACCGTGATTCCAAAAGGTTTCACGGCCTGCTTAACTCGAGTTTAATTAAAAAAATTTTTAATTAGTATAAACGTACGTTACGTGCATTTTCACGAGCAACGCGTTTTGCGTGGCGTTTAGCACGAGTTGCGTTTTCACGTTTACGAATTGTTGTTGGTTTTTCGTAAAATTCACGGCTACGAACTTCCGCTAAGATTCCCGCTTTTTCACAAGCGCGTTTGAAACGACGTAATGCTACGTCAAATGATTCATTTTCACGAACTTTAATTACCGGCATAAGCCATCACCTCAATATGGATTAATATTTTGCAAAATTTAGACCGTTTCGTTTCGATAAACGGCTTATTCAAATTAATAAGGGTGGCAATTTTAATTCAAATTAACCGCAAAAGCAAAGAAAAGATCAGATTTTTGTGAAAATTTCCCCGCACTTTTTATAAGAAATTCAGCGAGGAATTGGGATAAGCTAGAGAAAACGACTTAAACAAGGTAAAATAAGCTTAGTCAGAAAACAACAATTAAGAGAGAAAAAATGCGAATTTTAGGCATTGAAACCTCCTGTGATGAAACAGGTGTTGCTATTTATGATGAAGAAAAAGGCTTGATTGCCAACCAGCTTTACAGCCAAATTTCCTTACACGCTGATTATGGCGGTGTTGTGCCTGAACTCGCATCAAGAGATCATATCCGCAAAACCACGCCGTTAATTCAAACGGCATTACAAGAAGCAGGATTAACCGCTCAAGATATTGACGGCATTGCCTACACTTGCGGGCCGGGCTTAGTGGGTGCATTATTAGTGGGTTCAACCATTGCTCGTTCTCTTGCCTATGCGTGGAATGTACCAGCCATTGGCGTTCATCATATGGAAGGGCATTTGCTCGCGCCAATGTTAGAAGAAAATGCACCGCACTTTCCTTTTGTCGCCTTGCTTGTTTCCGGTGGACATACTCAGCTTGTGCGCGTAGATAGCGTAGGGCAATATGAAGTGCTAGGCGAAAGCATTGATGATGCAGCAGGCGAAGCCTTTGATAAAACCGCAAAATTGCTCGGTTTAGACTACCCTGGTGGCGCAGCTTTAGCTCGCTTAGCGGAAAAAGGTACGCCGAATCGCTTTACCTTTCCACGTCCAATGACTGATCGCCCAGGGCTAGATTTCAGTTTTTCAGGCTTAAAAACCTTTGCGGCAAACACCATCAATCAAGCGATTAAAGAAGAAGGCACGCTCACTGAACAAACCAAGGCGGATATTGCTTATGCTTTCCAACAAGCGGTGGTGGAAACCTTAGTAATCAAATGTCGCCGCGCCTTGCAAGAAACGGGCTTTAAACGCCTAGTGATCGCCGGTGGTGTGAGTGCGAATCAACAGTTGCGCCAAGCCTTGAGCGAATTAATGGCACAACTAGGCGGCGAAGTGTTTTATCCGCAACCACAATTTTGTACCGATAACGGTGCAATGATTGCCTACACTGGCTTTTTACGTCTGAAACACGGCGAACATTCCCCTTTAGAAATTGAAGTAAAACCGCGCTGGGCAATGACTGAGCTGAGCGAAATAAAATAAGCTGAGTGAAATAAAACAAGGATCATTTATGCAAAATCAACAATCTAACGCAATGCGCGCAGCGGGGATCGGCTGCGTTCTTATGCTTCTCCTTATCGCCTTTGCTTTGATCAAACTCCCTACCGCACAGGTAATGGATTACCTAACCCTTGCGGGACAATGGGTGGGACAAGGCACAACCATTGGCATCTTAATGCTCGCCACCCTGCCACCACTAACGGGGCTAATGTTTTACTTGATTTGGAAATGGCTAACAAAATAACCGCACTTTATTATGGCTAATTACTATGGCTAAACTTTATTTTTACTATTCTACGATGAACGCGGGGAAATCCACCACCCTGCTGCAATCAGATTACAACTACCGCGAACGGCAAATGAATACGCTGGTTTACACCGCGGCGATTGATGATCGCTTTGGCGTGGGCAAAGTGACTTCACGCATTGGCATTAGCCAGCAGGCGAAATTATTCCATAAGGAAACAGATCTGTTTGCCGAAATCGCCCTGCATCTTGAACAAGAAAGCCTGCATTGTATTTTGGTGGACGAAGCACAGTTTCTCACCAAACAACAGGTTTATCAGCTCAGTGATGTGGTGGATAAATTACACATTCCTGTGCTGTGCTATGGCCTGCGCACGGATTTCCAAGCAGAATTATTTGAAGGCAGCCGATACTTACTGGCTTGGGCCGATCAGCTGGAAGAATTAAAAACCATCTGCCATTGTGGGCGCAAAGCTAATTTCGTACTGCGTTTAAACGATCAGGGCGAAGTAGTCAAAGATGGCGCACAAATTCAAATCGGCGGCAATAATCACTACGTTTCCGTATGTCGCCGCCATTACAAAGAAAAAATTGAACAGGCATAAAATTCGCCATTTTTGCACCGCACTTTTCATTCAACGTTTCCAAATGTAAGGACGCACCAATGTGTGCGTCCGATTGGGCTATCAACACAGGCGGGTACATCGGTTCGTCTAGCCATAAAAGGCAATTTTATTTCATCATAAAAGCTGATATATTGAGTCAAGTATTGAAATAAGGAGTCAACATGAAAAAAGAAGAAATGGGACATAATTTTCTTGCTCGATTAGGCAAAACGCGCTTACGCCCTGGTGGTCGCAAAGCCACAGAATGGCTGATTGCAAACGGTGATTTTAACGCCAATAAAAAAGTGTTAGAAGTAGCATGCAATATGGGAACCACCGCCATTGAGCTAGCCAGCAAATTCGGCTGTCATATCGAGGGCGTGGATCTTGATGAAAATGCCTTAGAGAAAGCCAGAAAAAATATCGCTGAAAAAGGGCTACAAGATAAAATTCACGTTCAGCGCGCCAATGCAATGAAATTGCCTTTTGCCGATAACAGCTTTGATATTGTGATTAATGAAGCAATGCTCACAATGCTGCCGGTGGAAGCGAAAATCAAAGCGGTGCGCGAGTATTACCGCGTTCTCAAACCGAACGGTTTCTTGCTCACTCACGATGTAATGCTTACCACGGACAATGCGGAAGAAGTAATCCAACAACTGCGTGAAGCCATTAACGTTACCGTAACGCCATTAACAAAACAAAACTGGAAATCGCTCTTTTTAGAAGCAGGATTCCGCAACGTGGAAACCTATTCAGGCGAGATGACGCTACTTTCCCCTGCGGGAATGATTTATGATGAAGGCGTATTAGGCACAGCTAAAATTATCCGCAATGCGTTAAAAGCTGAAAACCGTCCGACATTCAAAAAAATGTTCAAGGTTTTCAATGATCCAGATAAAAAACTCGGCTTTATTGCCTTATGTAGCCAAAAATAATTTAACGAAAATCCCCGCTCTTGATATGAAAAAGTGCGGGGGTTTTTTTAGCTATCTAAGAATAAAAAAATAGCCCCATTGGGGCTATTTTCAACTAAGAGAACGATCTTTTTCTTGAGCGCGATTTAAAGCCACCTTCGTCAAAAGAGCGGTGGTTTTTTTCTTTAAATTTGCGATCCCCTTTGCCACGGGCAAAGCGATCATCAGCGCGTCCACGGCCTTTTCCGCCAAAGTTTTTTTCTTTTCCTTTGCCTTCGCCACCTTTGGCTTCACCAAGGAAAGACATTTGCATTTGTTTGTTCATTACGCGCGTTTTGGCGAAATGGTTGAGCAATTCTTTTGGCATTCCTTGTGGTAATTCAATGGTGGAATGGTTATCGTAAAGTTTGATATGTCCAATGTAACGGCTATTAATATCCCCTTCGTTAGCAATGGCGCCAACGATATGACGCACTTCCACGCCATCTAAGCGCCCCACTTCAATACGGTATAAGTCCATTGGTTGCGGGTTACCGTAGCCACGGCGTTCAGCGGAACGTGGGTTCTCTTTACGGCTGCCACGATCACGGCGTGCGCGTTTATCTACGATAGGATCTAGCGGAAGAATTAATTTTTGTTTGCCTTGTAAGAGCATTAACATTGCAGCAGCAATATCTTCTTGATCCTGATCGGCGGTAAACAGATCTTCTAACAAGCTACGATATTGTTCTAGATCGTGATGTTCCAGCTGTTTGGTGATTTGCGCCACGAATTTTTTACGGCGGCAAGCCTGTAACGCTTCGTGATTTGGAATTTCGACTTCTTCAATCGGCTTTTTAGTTAAGCGTTCAATGTTTTTTAGTAGGCGGTTTTCTCTTGGTTCAACAAAGAGTAAAGCACGTCCTGCACGGCCTGCGCGTCCAGTTCGTCCGATACGGTGAACATAGCTTTCTGCGTCAAGTGGAATATCGTAGTTCACTACAAGGCTGATACGTTCCACGTCAAGTCCGCGTGCAGCAACATCGGTAGCCACTAAAATATCTAGGCTACCATTACGCAGGCGATCCAAGGTTTGTTCACGCAGTTGTTGCGTCATATCACCATTGAGAGCGGCGGCACGGAAACCGTGTTTTTCTAGCAATTCAGTAATATCAAGGGTGGCGGTTTTGGTGCGTGCAAAAATGATTGCGGCGTCAAAATCTTCCACTTCAAGGAAGCGTAATAAGGCTTCGTTTTTACGAAATCCGTGTACATACCAGCAGCTTTGCGTAATATCAGGCGCAGTGCGTTGTGTTGATTGGATTTTGACTTCTTTTGGATCGTGCATAAAGCGCTTGGTAATGCGGCGAATCGGTTCTGGCATTGTGGCAGAGAAAAGCGCGGTTTGGTGCTGTTCTGGCAATGCTGCCATAACGGTTTCAACATCTTCAATAAAGCCCATACGCAGCATTTCATCGGCTTCGTCTAACACGATGGCTTTTAATTCAGAAAGATCAAGGGTGTTGCGTCTAAGGTGATCTAAAATACGTCCCGGTGTTCCCACGACCACTTGCGCCCCTTGTTTTAAGGCACGCAGTTGAATGTCATAACGTTGTCCGCCGTAAAGGGTAACGATGTTGATCCCTTTGGCATATTTCATAAATTGTTCGCACGCATCAGCCACTTGAATGGCAAGCTCACGAGTGGGCGCCATAACTAGCATTTGTGGCATTTTTTTATTTGGCTCAATTTGGGCTAATAAAGGGAGAGAAAAGGCAGCGGTTTTTCCACTTCCTGTTTGCGCCATTCCAAGTACATCATCACCTGCGAGAAGGTGGGGAATACAAGCTTGTTGGATTGGCGAAGGGGATTCAAATCCCATATCAGTTACAGCATTAAGGATAAATTCAGGTAAACCTAAATCATTAAAGGTGATTTTTGTTTCAGTCATTAAAATACTCGAATATAAAAAGGAAAGCTCAATTACTTTCAGTTGCACAAAGCCTAGGTGTGGCGAAAAATCGCAGCTTTGCGGATAACATTGTTGAAAAGTTTTACGTTTTACAACACCAAATCTAGGCAAATGCCTAGTTTATTGTGCTTGCGTGCGTTTTAATTTCGCCAGTTCAAGCACTGCAAAACGATACTCAACAAAGTTATACACCTGATTCGCTATGGCCAATTTAAACAGGGTTTCTGCTTTTTCCCTTTGACCCAAATTGAGTTGTTGTTTTGCTAGATAAAAGTAGGTTTCGGTCAATACTTCGGCATAAGGCATTTTTTGCTTTTCAGCAAATTCTACCCCTTGCTGTTGTAGCTCAGTGAGCGACAACTGACCTAAATAATATTGCACAATATAACTGCCCCACTGCTTTTGCGAGAGCGCAGGCGCTTGCTGTGCTAACTGCTGTTTAGCCTTTTTAGGATTGGTTTCTAATTCATTGAGATATAACCATAATGCACGGTAAGCATCGCTTTTATCTTGTTGATAAAACTGCGCTAAATCTTTCTGTGCAAGCGGGTAACGCGCTATATAATAAAAACCTAATCCACGATTAAATAGGCTATATTCATCGTTTGGATTTAATTCCAATGCCGCATTAAATGCTTCTAGTGCTTCATCATAATCTTCATTGATAAGCTGATAGACGCCCAAATAATTATAAAGTGCGGCGTTTTTTGGCTGAAAAATTAAAGACTGCAAAAAGTCATAACGTGCTAGCCCCCAAAGCCCAAGGGCGTCATACAACACACCTCGTTCAAAATGCAAGGTAGCACGTTCTTTTTTATCAATTCCGCCAATTTGCAATACTTGGCTAATACGAGCAACCATTATTTCTTGCTCAATATGGCTATTCGGTGTCTGCTCCGCAATAATCAATTTATTATTTGCCATAAAAGGTTGCGAATTGACACAGCCTACAAGTAATAAGGCAACACACCAGATTGAAAACAATCTGAAAGAGTTTATACGCCAATTACATTGCATCATTGTTTAGCCTTAGGTGTTAGCTCAAGTATGCCTGACTAGCAATGCCAGCCCATTTCCCGTTAAGGAAAATTGCTCCCTAACAAGTAGGGAGCGGTATTTTTATTCTTGCTCGCTAACTGCAACCACAACCTCTTCTGTTGGGGTTGCATCTTGTTTTGGAGCAATATCTTTCATTGTTAAGCGGATACGGCCTTGGCGATCAATTTCAACCACTTTCACGCTAACTTCTTGACCCACGCTTAAGTAATCACTGACTTTTTCTACACGTTCATCAGCGATTTGTGAAATGTGAACCAAGCCCTCTTTATTGCCAACTAAGGAAACGAACGCACCGAAATCCGCAAGGCGAGTCACTTTACCTTGATAGATTGCACCAGCTTCCACTTCCGCGGTGATATCTTCAATGCGCGCCATCACTTCTTTCACCGCATTGTTATCTACCGCTGCGATTTTCACTGTACCGTCATCATCAATATCAATGGACGTACCAGTTTCTTCCGTTAAGGCACGAATTACTGCACCACCTTTACCGATCACATCTTTGATTTTCTTCGGATCGATTTTCATTGTGTGAATACGCGGTGCGAAGTCAGAAATTTCCGCGCGCGGTGCAGGAATAGCTTGTTCCATCACACCAAGAATGTGCATTCTCGCGCCTTTTGCTTGGTTAAGGGCGATTTGCATAATTTCAGGGGTAATCCCTTCAATTTTGATGTCCATTTGTAATGCGGTAACCCCTTCGCGTGTACCCGCTACTTTGAAGTCCATATCACCTAAGTGATCTTCATCACCTAAAATGTCAGAAAGCACAACAAATTTTTCATCTTCTTTTACTAAGCCCATTGCGATACCCGCAACAGCGGCTTTAATTGGTACACCAGCGTCCATTAAAGCTAATGATGCGCCACATACCGATGCCATTGATGATGAACCATTAGATTCAGTGATTTCAGACACCACACGCACCACATAAGGGAATTCGCTCAAGCTTGGCATTACCGCAGCCACACCACGTTTTGCTAAACGACCGTGACCGATTTCGCGGCGTTTTGGTGAACCGATCATACCCGTTTCACCCACTGAATATGGCGGGAAGTTATAGTGGAATAAGAAGTGATCAGTTTTTTCACCGGTTAATTCGTCAATGATTTGCGCATCACGTTCTGTCCCTAAGGTTGCCACCGCTAAGGCCTGTGTTTCACCACGGGTGAAAATCGCAGAACCGTGTGTGCGAGGTAACACACCTGTGCAAATGTCTAATGCACGCACGGTATCTACGGTACGGCCGTCAATACGCGGCTCACCGTTTAGAATGCGTGAACGCACGATTTCACTTTCAAGTGCGGTAAGAATATCAACAATTTTTCCTTCGCTAAGGGTTTCATCTTCAGCAGTTAATTGGCTTACCACGTCTGCTTTAATCGCATCAATTTGTTCATAACGCGCTTGTTTTTCGGTGATACGGTAAGCATCGCCTAAACGGCTTTCGGCAAGGGCTTTCACTTTATCAATGAGTGCTGTATCTGGCGCTGGTGGTTGCCAATCCCAACGTGGTTTTCCTGCTTCTTGGGCAAATTCTTTAATGGCTTCAATCACCACTTGTTGTTGTTGATGACCAAATACCACCGCGGCCAACATTTGTTCTTCGGTGAGAATATCTGCTTCAGATTCCACCATTAATACGGCTTTATCTGTCCCTGCTACCACTAAGTCTAAACGGCTTTGTTTTTGTTCGTTAGTGGTTGGGTTTAAGACGAATTGACCATCAATAAAACCAACTCGTGCTGCGCCGATCGGGCCATTAAATGGCACGCCTGAAAGGGTAAGTGCGGCTGAAGCACCGATCATCGCCACTAAATCTGGACTAATTTGTGGGTTTACCGAAACCACGGTTGCCACAATTTGAATTTCGTTGAAAAAGCCTTCAGGGAATAATGGACGGATTGGACGATCGATTAAACGCGCCACTAAGGTTTCCCCCTCAGAAGGGCGGCCTTCACGTTTAAAGAACCCACCAGGGATACGTCCTGCTGCGTAAGTACGCTCTTGGTAGTTTACGGTTAATGGGAAGAAATCTTGCCCTTCTTTAACGTCTTTTTTCGCTACCACTGTTACGAACACGCTAGTGTCGTCCATACTCGCCATCACTGCCGCTGTGGCTTGACGGGCGATTGCACCGGTTTCTAAGGTTACCGTGTGCTGACCATATTTAAATTGTTTAACAATTGGATTCACAATATTTTCCTTCAAATAAAATGGAATAATTTGCGGAACATTCCGCACTCAATGCTTTAGGCGAAATAACAGGCTAACTGTTTGATTTCACCTTGTTTTCCCAATTGCGACTAGCAAAAATTCTCTCAAAAAACACCGCTCTTTGTCGGGTTGCGTAAGAGTATTTTTGATAGCCGCACGCCAACGGGAAAAGAAAAGCCCCGCTATTATACAGGGCTTTTGTGTTTATTGATACCGCTAAATGCGTTGATTTTAGGTTTATTCAGCTTACCTAATTATTCTGCTTTTTCGGTTGGTAAAAAGCCAGATTTCACGTCTTTCATATTTGGCAAGTGGTGAGCAATCCCTTTATGGCAATCGATACAGGTTTTGCCGTCTTTAATTGCCATTGTGTGCATTTTTTCTGCTACACCTTTTTGCAAGGTGAAATCCATTGCATCAAAATTATGACAGTTACGACATTCTTGTGAATTATTAGCTTTCATTCTTGCCCATTCACGCTCTGCCATTTCTAAACGTGCTGCTTCAAATTTTTCTTTGGTATCCACTTTACCTGTAATATGCGCATAAACTTCTGTTGCTGCTTTAATTTTACGCACCCACTTAGGAATAAATTCGTGTGGCAAATGGCAATCCGCACAAATGGCTTTTACCCCAGTACGATTGACATAATGCACAGATTGACGATATTCAGGCACAACGTCGTTCATATGGCAGCTAGAACAAAACTCTTCCGTATTAGTATGTTCCAGTGCGGTGTTAAATCCGCCCCAAAATACAATCCCTGCGATGAAAGAAAGAGTGATTAACACACCTACCGCAATACGACTTGGCGAACGAAACCAATGCCAAAACTTCTTGATTAATTTCAACATTTTTATTCTCCGTAACCTTTCATTGGTTTAAATTTATTTGGCACGATTGGCTCAACGTCAGATTGTGAAACGTGGCACTGTAAGCAGAAATAACGGCGTGGTGAGGTTTCACCGCCTACGATATTGCCATCGCGATCCATAAAGTGCGTTGGGCTGATGCGTGTTGCGCCAGTAATGCGAGAAGCCTCTACGCTGTGGCAGTTTAAGCATTGATTCACATTTTTCGTGACTTGATAATTTTTCACGCTATGTGGAATCGTTGGCGGCTGATTTACATAGTTAAGTGGTGGTAGCTCACTTTGTTTTGGTACATTGTGAAAAGCTGGTTTCACATCTTCTGCCGCCCCTTGCAGATAGTTGTCGATTTTATCTTCCGCAGCCATTACGCTGGTGGCAAAAAGTGCGGTTAAAATTAATAAGGTTTTTTTAATCATTTTATTCCCCCGAATGATTAAATCTAGTGGTAAAAGTAAATACATTTTCAGCACAAACATCAATGCAACGTCCGCAACTGATACAATCTTTAGAAAGCACGAGCAGGCTTTCGTCTTTTTTGCCGAGCAGTGGGCTGCGTAACACTTGCGGTTCAGGGCAAATGTTGTAGCAATCCATACAATTATCACAGCGTGCGCGATCAATCACTTTAATGCGCGCAATGCTTTTTGCGCCAATTAAGCCATAGGTCGCGCCGATAGGGCATAAATGCCCGCACCAGCCGTGCTCTGCAATCAATAAATCAAATAAAAATATAGCTAAAATTAACCAAGTGGTTGCACCGAAACCATAAATTAAGGCGCGTCCAAATGCACTCACAGGATTGATCCATTCCCACAACATAATGCCACTTAACGCACTGCCGATGAGAATCATCAATAAAATGCCGTAGCGTAAGCCGCGTGGAATTTTGGCATTTTGACGAATACCTAATTTACGTCTTAACCAAGCCGCACAGTCGGTAACCAGATTTAACGGACACACCCAACCGCAAAACACTTTGCTTCCCAATAAGGCATAAAGGGCGATCACAATGCCAGCACCCAGTAAGGTGGTGAAGTTAGGCAAATGACCCGTTGCAAGGCTTTCTGCCGTGATGAGTGGATCGCTCATTGGAATTAAATCTAAAAATAAGCTACCGCTATAATTACCACGCAGAATCCATACACCGAGCCAAGGGCCGCTCAGAAACATTGCGAGAATGCTTAACTGAGTTAAACGACGCCAAAATAAAAAGCGATTAGCGCGCCACAAGCCCAGCTTTTCTCTTGCTTCTCTACCTGCATATTTCGGTGAATTTGCCATTAAAAGCCCTCCGGTTTGCGTACGGGTAAAGAAATAATGTCGTCAGGCGCAAGGGAATGCCCTGCCTTTTCTTTTTCTTCCCAACCAAGGCGATAATGTTTACCCAACATTCCTTTCGCAAGGGAAAGAGGCAACACTTTGATCGCCGCTTCATCCAGTACGCAGGCTTCCTCGCATTTACCGCAGCCCGTGCAAGCGTCCGAATGCACCGTTGGAATAAACACCGCGTGCTTGCCCGTACGATCATTACGCTGCATTTCTAAGGTGATGGCTTTGTCGATAAGTGGACAAACGCGATAACACACATCACAACGTAAACCTTGCCAGTTTAGGCAAGTCTCGTGATCTAACAGCACCGATAAGCCCATTCGGGAATCGTTAATATTATCCTGTGTGGAATCTAACGCTCCGCTCGGACAGGATTTTGCACAAGGAATATCTTCACACATTTCGCAAGGTTTATCCCGTGCGATGAAATAAGGTGTGCCAGCTTCCATTGGCGAAAGCAAGGAAGCAAGGTGCAACATTTCATAAGGGCAGGCTTGCACACATTGTCCGCAACGAATGCAGGCGGCGGAGAATTTTTTCTCATCTTCAATGGCAAAGGGTGGACGTAATGCCACGCCTTGACGCGCAAGGCTTTGCTCTTGTTGAAGACCGAGTAAAATACCAAGGCCTGCTAATCCGCCCGCGGTGCGAGCTGCGTCCTTAAAAAATTTACGGCGTTCCGATGTTTGGGTTAATTTTTTCATTTTATTTTTCACCGCACTTTGCTTAGTTTAGAAAGAAAGTGCGGTGCTTTTTTGCTAAGTTTTTAGGCTTTTTCCACTTTAACGGCACATTTTTTGAAGTCCGTTTCTTTTGAAATTGGGTCAGTGGCA
Organism: Avibacterium volantium; assembly: GCF_900635775.1. Taxonomy (NCBI): domain Bacteria; kingdom Pseudomonadati; phylum Pseudomonadota; class Gammaproteobacteria; order Pasteurellales; family Pasteurellaceae; genus Avibacterium; species Avibacterium volantium. Next base: position 224,860 of record NZ_LR134167.1, read on the forward strand.
TCTAAGGTTAATTTATTTACCAACTGGCCAGCATCAAAGAAGGTGGTGAAAACTAAACCTTCAGGACATTTATTACGTCCACGAGTATCTACATAGGAAATAATTTCCCCACGGCGTGATGAGACTTTGATCTTATCACCGTGGCGTAAACCACGTTTTTTCGCATCGTTAGGGTGCATCCAAACCACATTGTTCGGGAATGAACGGTGTAATTCAGGCACGCGGCGAGTCATTGTTCCTGTATGCCAGTGTTCTAACACACGGCCAGTAGATAACCATAAATCGTATTCTTCATCAGGCACTTCTGCAGGTGGCTCATAAGGCACGGCTAAAATCACCGCACGTTTATCTGGCTGACCATAGAAAGACACTTCTTCGCCTGATTTCACATAAGGATCGTAACCTTCACGGTAACGCCATAGGGTTTCTTTGCCCTCTACCACTGGCCAACGTAAACCGCGCGCTTTGTGGTAAAGATCGTATTCGGCTAAATCGTGGCCGTGGCCGCGACCAAATGACGCATATTCTTCAAACAAGCCTTTTTGAATGTAGAAGCCGAAATCGTAAGCTTCATCGTTAAGACGATCATTGAGTTCAGCGTTAGAATATTTATCTACATTACCGTTGCGGTATAACACCTCGTATAAGGTTTTGCCTTTAAATTCTGGGTTCGCATTTAAAAGCTCTGCTGGCCATACTTCATCAGTAGTGAAGTATTTAGAAAATTCCACTAATTGCCATAAGTCAGATTTCGCTTCGCCCGGTGCTTTTACTTGCTGACGCCATACTTGTGTGCGGCGCTCTGCGTTACCATAAGCCCCTTCTTTTTCCACCCACATTGCGGTTGGCAACATTAAATCCGCCGCTAAGGCTGATACTGTTGGGTATGGATCGGAAACCACGATGAAGTTTTCAGGGTTACGCCAGCCTGGGAAAGTTTCTTCGTTGATGTTTGGGCCACCTTGCATATTGTTAGTACACATTTGCCATAACACGCGCATTTTGCCGTCTTTTAACGCACGGCTTTGTGCCACGGCGTGATAGCCTAATTTATCAGTGATCGTGCCAGCTGGGATTTTCCACGTTTTTTCTGCAATCGCACGATGTTCTGGCTTGGTAACCACCATATCAGCAGGTAAACGGTGGATAAATGTCCCCACTTCACGCGCCGTACCACAAGCAGATGGCTGACCAGTTAAGGAGAACGGGCCACAACCTGGGATAGAAATTTTACCGGTTAATAAGTGAATGTTGTAAATCAAGTGGTTTGCCCACACACCACGGGTATGCTGGTTAAAGCCCATTGTCCAGAAAGACACCACTTTGCGTTTTGGATCGGCATAAAGCTGCGCCAAACTTTCTAATTGATCTTTTGGCACACCAGACATTTCGTGAGCTTTCTCAAGGGTATATTCAGACACAAGCGCTTTGAGTTCTTCAAAGTTACTGTCGTACATTTTACCGCTATTGGCATTTTTCGCTGCTTTTTGACGCGGATCGCTATCACGCAAGCCATAACCAATGTCGGTTTCACCACGTTTGAATTTGGTATGTTTATTCACGAAATCCCAGTTAATGGCATCGTTTTGAATGAGATAGTTGATGATGTAGTTGAGAATCACCAAGTCAGCTTGCGGTGTGAACACCATACCGTTATCTGCTAGCTCAAAGCTGCGGTGTTCAAAGGTAGAAAGCACGGCCACTTTTACATCAGGGTTAGATAAACGGCGATCAGAAATACGCGACCATAAAATTGGGTGCATTTCCGCCATATTTGAACCCCATAAAACAAAGGCTTCGGCGTGTTCAATGTCATCATAACAGCCCATTGGCTCATCAATACCAAAGGTACGCAAAAATGCCACCGCGGCAGAGGCCATACAATGGCGCGCATTTGGATCGATATTGTTAGAACGGAAACCTGCTTTCCAAAGTTTCGCTTTGGCATAACCTTCAAAAATGGTGCTTTGTCCAGAAGTGAACATTCCCACGCCATTCGGGCCACGTTCTTTCATCGCGTTTAAGAATTTCTCTTTCATTGTTTTGAACGCAGTATCCCAAGTAACTGGGGTAAATTCCCCATTTTTGTCGTACTTGCCGTCTTTCATACGCAACATTGGTTGGGTTAAACGGTCTTTTCCGTACATAATTTTCGGCAAGAAGTACCCTTTAATACAGTTCAAACCACGGTTTACTTCTGCATCAGGATCACCTTGTGATGCCACAACGCGTCCGTTTTGTGTTCCTACTAATACGCCACAACCTGTACCACAGAAACGGCAAACACCTTTGTCCCATTTGATACTGTTATCCTGTGCGGCTTCCACGTTTTTCACTGGAATGCTTAATCCAGCGACAGCTGCTGCAGCGGCGGCTGCATTGGCTTTCATAAAGTCTCGGCGACTTAAATTCATCTCATTTCCCCCACGAGTATGATTAATTATTCATCATTGCCATCATCTTGTTGATGATAGACCAAAGATACGGTAATCACGCCATCAATATTGCGTGCTTGCTCCATTTGTTCGAGCAAAATATGTTGATCGTGAGATTGCATCACCACCACCAACTTGCCTTTTTCTACATCTTCGGCAGGCACTTCAGCATAAGGCAGCGCTAAAAGTGCGGTCTTAATTTTTTCAATTTTTTGCGGATTACATTGAACAATCACGCCACAAACGTGCCATTCTTCCGCTTTATCCATTGGGATAATTTCTTGTTCTGACATAGTTATTCCTGTGGATAATCAAGTTTAATCGCAGAAACTGGGCAGGCACTAATGCACGCACCGCAACCATTACAATCCGCCAAACTCAGGCTTGGTTGCGCCACCTTACCAAGCTGCGGCACAAAACGAATCGCACGCATTTCACAACTGTCTTGGCAGGCACGACATTCCACCTGTTTTTGCGTTAAGCATTCATTGGTAATGTCAATTTTATGCCGCCAAGCCACTTCGCTAACTGGGCGAAAAACAGGCTGCTGGCACACCTCCACGCATTTTTGACAAAAGGTACATTCACCTTTATCAAACTGCACTTCAGGAAATCCACCTTGCCCTTGCACTAAAATCTGCGTTTCGCAGGCTTTGGCACAATCGCCACAAGCGGTGCAGTGTTGAATAAACAGCGCTTCACTCACCGCCCAAGGTGGACGCACGCCCTGAAAACCTTGTACTTTTACCGTTTCGCTTTGTAATGAATGCAGAAACTCTCCACGCAAAAAACGGCGTCTAGGTAATGCGGTTTCTGACATTTTCACGATCCAAAATGGTTTTTTACTAGGTTCGCTATTGTCTAAAGGTAAAGCAAGATTTTTAATAACCTGAATTGAGTATTTAGGCAGAAAATCACGCTTTTGTTGCGTTAGATCAAAATTATCACCACGCATTAATTTTATTCATTAGATACAAAATAAAGTGCGGGGAAATTTTTGTGAAAATTTCCTGTTCGAGAGCTAAAACAGCAATGGGATTTTTTGCTAGAATAGCCCTTAATTCTGATTGCCATTGCCAAGCGTGAACATTGTGAAAACTAAAAAACATTCGGTGGCGACAAAAATCGCCAATTATTTATTGCTCATTATCATCTTTGCCGCATTCATCAGCTTGCTCAGTTTGATTGTGATGCAAAGTAACAAATCTGATGCGGAATTAATCAACGTATCGGGTTCATTGCGAATGCAAAGTTATCGCATTTTATATGAAATTGAACACGAACCGCAGTTGGTAGCAGAAAATTTACAACAATACCGCGCGACCTTATATTCCAGCACTTTAGCGGATATTAACCAGCAATTTTTCGTGCCTTCTGATGTAAAACAGGCTTATAAAAACTTGGTTGCACGTTGGGAAACGATGGAAGTTTATGCCAAGCAATTAGACTACCAAGCCTATCAAAAAGAAGTGAAAAATTATGTTGAGCAAGTCGATCAATTTGTCTATAACTTGCAAGAATTTGCAGAGAAAAAGCACGATTTTGCGGTATTATTCATTCTTTTCACAATGTTATCGATTGTTGCAATGGTGTCTTATGTCGTGTGGTTTACCAAAAAGCAAATGGTTCGCCCACTGGAAAAATTAGCCTTAGCAAGTACACAGGTACAAATTGGACAGTTTAATCATATTCCCCTTGATGTGAATAACGATGACGAAATCGGGCGGCTTTCTTCCGTATTCACCAAAATGGCGAGCGATTTACAAAAGCTTTATGCAGGGCTTGAAGAAAAAGTGAATGAGAAAACGCAAAAGCTCAGCCAAGCCAACCGTTCTTTATCAATGCTTTATCAATGTTCTCAATTAGTTACCACCAATAATATTGACCCGACATTGCTAAAGCAGGTGCTAAACCAAATTAAAGTGAATGAACATTTACGCTATATTGAATTAAGCGTTTATGGCGCTGAGCATTGGCATATTTATTTAGGGGAAAAAGAACAAGATTTCCCAATACAGGAAACTGAACTTCTCATTGAAGGTGATAAACTCGGCACGCTGTATTGGCAAGCAGGCCTGCCTTGCCCTGATTTACGCACAATGCACAATGTGTCGCAAATGTTGAGCCGTTCACTCTATTTCCACCATACACAACGCCAGCAACAACAGCTCTTATTAATGGAAGAGCGGTCAATTATTGCGCGAGAATTACACGATTCTTTAGCGCAAGTGCTGGCTTATCTGCAAATTCAGCTCACGTTATTGAAACATAATTTAAATAAAGAAGGGGAACAAAATAAGGAAAAAAGCCTTTTTATTATTAAAGATTTTGAACAAGCCTTGAATGATGGGTATGTTCAATTGCGTGAGTTGTTGGCCACGTTTCGCTTGACCGTGCAAGAGGCAAATTTACAATTAGCACTGGAACAAGTGATCGATTCTTTACGCAATCAAACAGAAATGAAAATGCGCGTGGAATGCAGTTTGCCGTCCCACACTTTCAATGCGCAACAGCTAGTACACGCCTTGCAAATTGTGCGTGAAGCAGCGTTAAACGCGATTAAACATTCCCAAGGCACGGAAATTGAAGTGATTGCACATACCAATGATGACGGTGAATATGAGCTGTTAGTGCGCGATAATGGCGTAGGCATTCCAAGCCTTGATGAGCCTGCGGGGCATTACGGTTTGAATATAATGAATGAACGCAGCGCCCAACTCAATGCTATACTACGCATCAATAATCGTCCTGAAGGTGGCACAGAAGTGAAAATCACGCTGCCGAATAAATTATAGAGATTAAGGAACACAATGGAAAATCTTCAACCATTTCATACATTTGGAACCAATGCACAAGCAAAAATGGTGAAAAAAATCACCGCACTTGAACAAATTCTGCCCCTTTGGCAGCAAGCTCAACAACAGCAGCTCCCTGTGCTTTTTCTCGGGCAAGGCAGTAATGTATTGTTTGTGGAAGATTTTGACGGGATCGTGCTGGTAAATGCGCTCAAAGGTATCGAACATCGCCAAGATGACCACTTTCATTATCTTCACGTTCAAGGCGGCGAAAATTGGCACGAGCTAGTGCAATGGAGCTTAAAACAAGGCATTTATGGCTTAGAAAACCTAGCCTTAATCCCCGGCTGTGTGGGATCGGCGCCAATCCAAAATATCGGGGCTTATGGCGTAGAATTTAAAGATGTATGCGATTATGTGGACGTGCTGAATCTGAATACCGGGGAAATTTTTCGTTTAAGCAAAGCGGAATGTCAATTTGGCTATCGCGAAAGCCTATTTAAACATCAATATAAAGACGGTTATATGATTGTCGCCGTGGGATTAAAACTCACCAAAGATTGGCAGCCTGTGCTAAGTTATGGCACGCTTTCACGTTTTGATCCTGCCACGGTAACAGCGGAGGAAATTTTCGCTGAAGTTTGTGCAGTACGCAGCGCAAAATTGCCAAATCCACAAGAATTGGGCAACGCGGGGAGCTTTTTCAAAAATCCTGTGATTTCCACCGCACTTTTTGAACAATTAAAAAGCCAATATCCAGAAATGCCAAGCTATCTGCAGCCAGATGGCACCGTGAAGCTAGCCGCAGGTTGGTTGATTGATCAATGTGGCCTAAAAGGCCATCAACTTGGTGGTGCGGCGGTGCATCAAAACCAAGCCTTAGTGCTAGTGAATAAAGCAAACGCGAGCGGTAAAGAGGTGGCGAATCTTGCCCATCATATTCGCCAAAAGGTAGCGGAAAAATTTGCTGTGTATTTGCATCCAGAAGTGCGTTTTATCGGCGCGCAAGGCGAAATTGACAGCGAACAATTTATTTCATCACAACATTAATCATTATTCTTACTTAAACAAAGGAAGCAAAATGGATTTCAAAACAATTTTAGAAACCTTACCAACTATCGATCACCTTGCAGGCTTAAGCGTATTTGACGGTGAAACGCAAATTCATCACATTCCTGCCATTGCAGGCAAACTTGGCTCATTACGTCTGTATAACGCTCTTGCACAAGAATTTAACGGAAAATTAGACCGCACTTGCGCAGAAAAAGGCTTGCAACTTTTTGCTGAACACACGCAAGATGCCAAACAGTTCCCTGGCAAGCACCCGAATATTGACCTGTTATTTACGGTGATTGAACAGGGCAAGGACTATCGCTTAGTACCAGAAGAAAAATAAGCGTTAAGTCTTGTAGAACAGGGGCTGAGCGAGATTTTTTGAAGATTTATTTTATTTAGTAAAAAATTTATCAACAGTAACGAACTTTCTTAAAAGTCCATAGTCTAAACCTAAAAGAAAAGGATAGATTAATCGTTATAATCGATTGACCTTATTATAGATTATGTTATAAATAGCCCTAGAGTTGGGCGTAAAATAAGAAGGAATATGATGAACAAAGATACACAAACCCTAATGTTAGTTCCTCAAGGCAGCTTAGAAGGCTATATCCGTGCTGCGAACGAATATCCTATGCTAAGCGCAGAGGAAGAAAAGGAATTAGCGGAACGTTTGTATTATAAAGAAGATCTTGAGGCAGCGAAAAAACTGATTTTGTCCCATCTTCGCTTTGTGATCCACGTTGCGCGTGGCTATTCCGGTTATGGATTACCACAGGCTGATTTGATTCAAGAAGGCAATATCGGCTTAATGAAAGCGGTAAAACGCTTTAATCCCGAAGTGGGCGTACGCCTTGTTTCCTTTGCAGTGCATTGGATCAAAGCAGAAATTCACGAATATGTGCTACGCAACTGGCGTATCGTAAAAGTGGCAACCACAAAAGCACAACGTAAATTATTCTTCAACCTACGCAAAACCAAACAACGCCTAGGTTGGTTCAATGATAATGAAGTAGATATGGTGGCACAAGAGCTTGGCGTATCTAAACAAGATGTGATTGAAATGGAAAGCCGTATGACTGGAGCAGATGTTGGCTTTGATCTTTCTAATGAAGATGATGACGAAAGCTTTGCACCAGCGCTTTATCTTGAAGATAAAAGCTCAAACTTTGCCGCAGAACTTGAAAATGAAAATTATGAAACTCAAGCGGCAGATCAAGTTGCCACCGCGCTTGAAGGCTTAGACGAACGTAGCCAAGACATTATCAAAGCACGTTGGTTAGATGAAAACAAAGCCACCTTGCAAGATTTAGCAGCGAAATATAATATTTCCGCTGAGCGTGTTCGCCAACTTGAAACTAACGCATTGAAAAAACTTAAAAGTGCGGTAACGTTCTAAAGGAAAATAACAAAAAGAAGCACTGATTAATTCAGTGCTTTTTTATTAGCCAAATTTAGACTTATCCACACGATAACGTTGTAAAAATAAAGTGCGGTGCAAATTTTCTAAATTTTATTGCAATAAAAAAGTCTAGGTATTTTCCTAGGCTTTTATGCTTCTAAGGAAATTAAAGAATGTTGGCAAACTCTTCCATCACAGATTTAGGCCATACGCTTGATTGCACTTCACCGATATGCTTTTTGTGCAACAATAACATCGCTAAACGTGATTGACCGATACCACCGCCGATAGAAAGGGGTAAGCGACCGTTTACTAAATCTTGGTGCCAGTCAAATTGTAAACGATCTTCATCACCCGTGATGGCAAGCTGTTTGCGTAAAGCGGTTTCATCAACACGAATACCCATTGAAGAAAGCTCAAATGCACGTTCTAAGGTTGGGTTCCAAACTAAAATATCACCGTTTAAGCCTTTGTATTCGCCCTCAGAAACGGTTGTCCAGTCATCATAATCTGGCGCACGTTTGTCGTGTGGTTTACCGTCTGATAATTCGCCACCGATACCAATTAAGAACACTGCACCATATTCTTTACAAATGGCGTTTTCACGTTCTTTGTCGTTCATTCCTGGGTAGCGTTTCACTAAATCTTCACTGTGAATGAAAGTGATTTCTTGCGGTAAGAAACGTGTTAAACCAAATTTTTCACTCACTGCCGCTTCTGTTTCCAAAATCGCTTGATAAATTTCACGCACGGTTTCTTTTAAATAATCTAGGTTACGGCGACCTGCGGGGATCACTTTTTCCCAATCCCATTGATCCACATAAACAGAGTGGGTTTGATCTAGGCTGTCTTCATCTGGACGCAAGGCTTTCATATGCACAAATAAGCCTTCACCTTCCGCAAAACCGAAGCGTGCAAGGGTGTGGCGTTTCCATTTGGCTAAAGAATGAACCACTTCAAAGGTGGCATCTGTGATCTGTTTCACATTTACTTGCACTGCCTTCTCTGTTCCTGAAAGATTATCTTGAATACCATTGCCTACTTGGCTTAGGATAGGGCCCTGAACTTCTACAAGACCTAAATGTTCCAAAAGTTTTTGGGTAAAGGTGTTTTTAGCAAAGCTAATTTCTTGTTGTTGTAAAATAAATGATTTTTCCATTGTATGAACCTTGTTTATTACTGGTTTTGATTTTCGTTGCATATTATTTAATGATATGAGAGCAAAATTCAACACCCACAAACAAAAATAAGATCGAAAATGGTTTTTCCATAAAAAAGTGGCTATAATTTTAAATCAAATTTAATTTTGGAAAGAGAAAATGCACAATATTGATAACTTAGATAAACAAATCCTGCGTGTGTTGATTAAAGATGCACGCACCCCTTACGCAGAAATGGCGAAAAATTTTGGCGTAAGCCCTGGGACAATTCACGTTCGTGTAGAAAAAATGCGTCAAGCGGGTATTATTCAAGGCACAAAGATCCGCATCGATCAGCGTAAACTAGGCTATGATGTCTGTTGTTTCATTGGCATTATTCTCAAAAGCGCGAAAGATTACGATAAGGTGATCGCGAAATTAGAAAAATTTGATGAAGTGGTTGAGGCGTATTACACTACGGGAAATTATTCTATTTTTATTAAGGTGATGACCCACACTATTGCGGAGCTTCACGCGGTGTTAGCCACCAAAATTCAGTTGATTGATGAAATTCAATCTACCGAAACCTTGATTTCAATGCAAAATCCTATTTTGCGTGATATTACTCCCTAATCTTTTCATTTATAACAACAAAAATAGGAGTCGTTATGTCTGATGTTTTTCATTTAGGTTTAACTAAATCGATGTTAGAAGGGGCTGAACTTGCTATTGTGCCGGGCGCACCAGAGCGTGTTGAGCGTATTGCTCGTTTATTGGACAATCCAAAATTTTTAGCCGCGACCAGAGAATTTACTTCTTGGCTTGGCTATCTTAATGGCAAGGCTGTAGTGGTTTGTTCCACAGGGATTGGTGGGCCTTCGGTTTCCATTGCTGTAGAAGAATTGGCGCAATTAGGAGTGCGCACTTTCCTACGCATTGGTACAACAGGGGCAATTCAGCCGCATATTAATGTGGGCGATATTTTGATCACTACAGGAGCAGTGCGTTTAGATGGGGCAAGCCGTCATTTCGCGCCATTAGAATATCCAGCGGTAGCGGACTTTACTTGTACTTCAATGCTTCACAAAGCAGCATTAGAAAATGATAAAGCGAAAGTGCATATTGGTATCACCGCATCATCAGATACGTTCTACCCAGGGCAAGAGCGCTACGACACTTACACTGGCAAAATTTACCGCCACTATCAAGGTTCATTAAAACAATGGCAAGAGCTAAATGTAATGAACTACGAAATGGAAAGTGCCACCTTATTTACAATGTGTTCAGCTCTAGGCTTGCGTGCTGGTATGGTGGCTGGTGCGATTGTAAACCGCACACAGCAAGAAATCCCAAATGAAGAAACCATTCATCAAACCGAGCAAAACGCCATTGATATTGTGGTGAAAGCGGCGGCATTATTGGTTTAATGTTAGAAAAATAGTTAGAAAAAGAAAGTGCGGTGGAATTTTTACGAATTTTTTACCGCACTTTTACTTAACGCTCTAAAATCAAACATAACAATCATTATGGATTTTATGCCTTTTTATCCGATTATTTCACCCCGCCAATCAACAAAAGATTGCAATTTCACCCATAAATCGTAAAATCCCTTTGTTCGTTGAACAGCTATATCGCAAGTATTGTGTATAGGAAATGATCAAACTGTTTTCAATTCTGGTTTTCATCGTTATACCATTCTTGCCGTTTTCAATTTCTCTTAAGGATTTAAGGAAGGTTAGAAATTTGGCAATTATTGACGCAACGCGTTTTCTCTCGCCTGATTCCTATAAGGTAGCCCATTTTTTACTGAATGGCATAACCTTGCAATCCCTTTTGTAAACAGGAGTTTTCTATGAAAAAAACGATTTTTACCACCACACTTTTTACCAGCTCACTTTTCGCTGCGGCAACGTTAGCCAATGCGCAAACGGTGGCGAATCCTAACACCACTACGCACACTTACGAATTTACACAAACCTATGATTTACAAGTGCCAAAAGGCTCATCAGGAACGACAAATTTGTGGGTGCCATTGCCTTTTAGTAACGATTATCAAACGGTGAAATCCATCACATTTGACGGCAATTATCAACAGGCTTACATCACAGAAAATAATCAATATAGTGCCAGTACATTATTTGCCACTTGGACACCAGAAGCACAAAAACGCAATTTAACCGTTACGCTGGTTGTGGAAACCCAAGATCGCGAACCGAAGAAACAAGGCTTATTGAAAGATTATCAAGCGCCAGAAAAAATAGAATATGGCGTTGATGTACAACCTTATTTACAGCCAACAGCACATATTAAAATTGACGGAATCGTGAAAGAATACGCCGATAAAATTGTAGGCAATGAAACAAATCCGCTCAAAAAAGCAGAACGTATTCATCAATGGATTGTGGCAAATATGGAGCGTGATAATTCCGTATTAGGCTGTGGCGATGGTGATGTGGAAAAAATCCTAACAACAGGCGTGTTAAAAGGAAAATGCACGGATATTAATTCTGTATTTGTTGCTTTAGCGCGTGCTTCTGGTATTCCCGCTCGTGAAGTGTTCGGCATTCGTTTAGGGGAAGCGGTGAAAATGGGCAAATATTCTAAATCCGCGTTTGGTAGCGCCAAAAACAAAATCGCCAATGAAAATGGCGGACAACATTGTCGTGCAGAATTTTATCTGGCAGGTTTTGGCTGGGTTCCCGTGGATTCCGCGGACGTGGCAAAATATCGCCTAACAGAGAAAAAAGCAGTGGCAGATAGCGATACCCAAGCGGTTTCAGATTATTTATTCGGAAATTGGGAGGGTAACTGGATTGGCTTTAATCACGCACGCGATTTCACCCTTTACCCAACGCCTGAACGCGCGCCAATCAATAATTTTGGTTATCCTTATGCAGAAGTGGGTGGCGATCCATTAAATTCCTTTGATGCAAAAGAATTTGGTTATGAATTTATCTCGCAGCAACGCTAATCCGAAAGGCGGAAATGCCAAATTTTGGGCGATATGTACCACCGCAGTGAGTGCTGCGGTGGCATCGACACTTTGCTGTATTGCGCCATTGTTATATCTGTTATTTGGCATTTCTAGCACTTGGCTAGTGAGCTTAAATCAGCTGGCCTTTTTGCAAATTCCAATGCTCGTGATTTCCCTCATCGCATTTGGTTATGGCTTTTGGCTGCTGAATTTCTCAGGAAAAGTGATTTGTAGCCAATATCTCTCACGCCGTACATTGCAAATTTTATATTGGCTAATGGCGCTGATTATTCTCTTTTTCTTAACTTATCCCTATGTTTTACCTTATGTTTTGGATTATTTAGAATGAAAAAAATTTTACTTTTTTTGACCGCACTTAGCTTTTCATTGCCAAGCCTTGCCGCAGAACGCAAGGTTACGTTGCATATTGAAGAAATGAATTGCCAGCTTTGCGTTTATTTAGTCAATAAAGAATTGCGCAACATTGACGGCGTGCAATCGACTAAAGCGAATTTTAATTCACGTTTGGTCAATGTGGTGGCAGATGAGAAAGTGAGTGATGAAATGCTCATTCAAGCTATTGATAAGTTGCATTATCACGCAGTGGTACAACAATAAATATAACTCCCGCAATTCTCACAATATAGAAAAAAGGCTTAAAACCTTATCACGGGTTTTAAGCCTTTTACTATGTAAGTTAAAATCTTATTTCTTCAACGCTCCTAAAATCCCGCGCATAATTTGCTTGGTGATTTGGTTGCGAATGTTGCGTCCGACTGATTTCGCCACGCTGCTCACCACTTGTTCGGTAACGCTCAGTTGTTCGCCGCGTTTTTTCTTGCCAAACAACATTCGGCTAAGGCTTCCCATAAAGCCGTTTTCTTCTTCCTCTTGGGCTTGTTCCGCTTGTTTTTGTGCGACAGCAGCCAGATCTGCCTGCTCTTGTAACATTTCAAAGGCGGAAACATTATCCACATAATTATTGTAATAAGGGTAAAGATCATCATCTTTCACCCATTGGTTGCGCTGTTCAGCAGAAATCGGTTTAAGCTGACTTTTTGGTGGATAAATATAAGCAATTTCCACTGGCATTGGCATACCTTTTTCATCAAGGAAAGACACCAAAGCCTGTCCCACCCCCAAGGTTGAAATGGTTTCCACCACATTCACTTTTGGATTGGTACGGAATGTTTCGGCGGCAGATTTCACGGCTTTTTGATCGCGTGGCGTAAAGGCGCGCAAAGCGTGTTGCACGCGGTTTCCTAGCTGCCCTAACACTGTATCAGGCAAATCTAATGGGTTTTGTGTAACGAAATAAATCCCCACCCCTTTAGAACGAATCAAGCGCACCACTTGCTCCACTTTATCCACCAACGCGGCTGGCGCGCCGTCAAATAATAAGTGCGCTTCATCAAAGAACATCACAAATTTTGGTTTATCAGGATCACCCACTTCAGGCAGTTGCTCAAATAATTCCGCCATTAACCAAAGCAAAAATGCACTATACATTTTTGGCGAATTAATTAATTTTTCTGAATTTAATACGTTGATCACGCCACGTCCATCACGGGTTTGTAACCAATCATCAAGGTTTAAAGCAGGTTCGCCAAACAATTTGCTTGCGCCCTCGTTTTCTAAGGCAAGCAAGGCACGCTGAATTGCGCCCACACTAGCGGCGGACACATTGCCATATTCCAATTGGAACGTTTTGGCATTTTCTGCCACATATTTCAGCATTGCACGCAGATCTTTCAGATCGATCAGCAACAAGCCTTTATCGTCCGCTACGCGGAATACCAAATTGAGCAAGCCCTCTTGCGTGGCGTTGAGATTCAATAAGCGAGAAAGCAACAATGGCCCCATTTCAGAAATGGTGGTACGCAATGGAATACCGGTTTCACCAAACACGTCCCAGAAAGAAACAGGATAACCTTGCAAATAGCTTTCGCCGCCTAGGTGAAATTGTTCGATGCGCTCTGCCACTTTGCCTTGGAATTCCCCAGCTTTTATCAAGCCCGACAAATCCCCTTTCACGTCCACCAAAAACACTGGCACACCATCATCGCTGAACGCTTCCGCCATTTTGCGTAAAGTAACGGTTTTCCCTGTCCCTGTTGCCCCTGCGATTAAACCGTGGCGGTTTGCCATTTTAGCGGTTAATCCTAAAACTTCGCCTTGTTCTGTTTGTGCTAATGAATATTGCATATAAGCCTCTGAAATCGATCAAAATGTGGGTGCATAATAAGAAAAAATAGTGTCGTTATTTCTTCAACGCCCCTAAAATCCCGCGCATAATTTGCTTGGTGATTTGGTTGCGAATGTTGCGTCCGACCGATTTCGCTACGCTGCTCACCACTTGTTCGGTAACGCTCAGTTGTTCGCCGCGTTTTTTCTTGCCAAACAACATTCGGCTTAAGCTTCCCATAAAGCCGTTTTCTTCTTCCTCTTGGGCTTGTTCCGCTTGTTTTTGTGCGACGGCAGCCAGATCCGCCTGCTCTTGTAACATTTCAAAGGCAGAAACGTTATCCACATAATTATTGTAATAAGGGTAAAGATCGTCATCTTTCACCCATTGGTTGCGCTGCTCAATAGAAATCGGTTTAAGCTGACTTTTTGGTGGGTAAATATAAGCAATTTCCACTGGTGCTGGCATACCTTTTTCGTCAAGGAAAGACACCAAAGCCTGCCCCACACCCAAGGTCGAAATGGTTTCAACCACATTCACTTTTGGATTGGTGCGGAACGTTTCAGCCGCCGATTTCACGGCTTTTTGATCGCGTGGCGTAAAAGCGCGCAAAGCGTGTTGCACACGGTTTCCTAGCTGCCCTAACACCGTATCGGGCAAATCTAGTGGGTTTTGTGTAACGAAATAAATCCCAACGCCTTTAGAACGAATCAAGCGCACCACTTGTTCCACTTTATCCACCAACGCGGCTGGTGCGCCATCAAATAATAAGTGCGCTTCATCAAAGAACATCACAAATTTTGGTTTATCAGGATCACCCACTTCAGGCAGTTGTTCAAATAATTCTGCCATTAACCAAAGCAAAAACGCACTATACATTTTTGGTGAATTAATTAATTTTTCTGAATTTAATACGTTGATCACGCCACGTCCATCACGGGTTTGTAGCCAATCATCAAGATTTAAAGCAGGCTCGCCAAACAATTTGCTTGCCCCTTCATTTTCTAAGGCAAGTAAGGCACGCTGAATTGCGCCCACACTAGCGGCGGACACATTGCCATATTCCAATTGGAAGGTTTTGGCATTTTCTGCCACATATTTCAGCATTGCACGCAGATCTTTCAGATCGATGAGCAATAAGCCTTTATCGTCCGCCACGCGGAATACCAAATTGAGCAAGCCCTCTTGCGTGGCGTTGAGATTCAATAAACGAGAAAGCAACAATGGCCCCATTTCAGAAATGGTGGTACGCAATGGAATCCCTGTTTCGCCAAACACGTCCCAGAAAGAAACGGGATAACCTTGTAAATAGCTTTCGCCGCCTAGGTGAAATTGTTCAATGCGCTCTGCCACTTTACCTTGGAATTCCCCAGCTTTTACCAAGCCCGACAAATCCCCTTTCACGTCCACCAAAAACACTGGCACCCCATCATCGCTGAACGCTTCCGCCATTTTGCGTAAAGTAACGGTTTTTCCTGTCCCTGTTGCTCCTGCGATTAAACCGTGGCGATTTGCCATTTTGGCGGTTAATCCTAAAACTTCGCCCTGTTCTGTTTGTGCTAATGAATATTGCATATAAGCCTCTGAAATCGATCAAAATGTGGGTGCATAATAAGAAAAAAATAAAGTGCGGTCAAAAATTATCACAAATTCTGCACGCCCTATTTTCTTTTTGGCAAATGAAATCATCAACTTGATGTGATATGCTTAGGCGAATTTACCAACTACTTGAAGGATCATTGTTGAAAAATGGACGAAAAAACCACCGCACTTTGTCCTTGCCAATCGGGTAACGCATATCAAGATTGTTGCCAGCCCTTACATCAAAAGCAAAAAATTGCCCAAAACGCCGAACAATTAATGCGTTCGCGCTACGCTGCGTTTGTATTGCAAGATATTGATTATATTGTAGAAACCACCGTACCAAGCCAGCAAACACTGTTGGATTATGACGCCTTAAAACAATGGGCGGCGCAAACCCAGTGGCTGGGCTTAGAGGTGCTAAAACACGATGCTAAATTAGATAAAACCCATAGTGCGGTGGAATTTAAGGCGAAATTTTTAAGCGCTGAGGGCGAGCAGATTCATCACGAAAAATCTTTATTTGTAAACGTGGGGGAACGCTGGTATTTTGCCGATCCCACTGTTACCCTGCCTGCAATGAAGCAGCCTTGTATTTGCGGCTCAGGGAAGAAATTTAAACATTGTTGTGGAGTAATGCTATGTCAGTTTTATGGCGAAAACTAAGCCTCTTTCTCAAAGTGTTTTGGTTGCGTTTCAATCAAAATAAACTCACCCAAGCAGCGGGCTATCTCACTTACAGCACAATGCTGGCGCTTGTGCCGCTGATTATGGTGATTTTTTCCATTTTCTCCGCCTTTCCTGTTTTTAATGAAGTAACAGGCGAGCTCAAACAATTCATCTTTGACAATTTCGCCCCAAACGCCAGCAATATGGTGGGAGAATATATTGATCAGTTTGTGAATAATTCCAAACAGATGAGTGCGGTTGGGATCATCAGTTTAATTGTGGTTGCTTTAATGCTCATCAATACCATTGACCGTACGCTCAACTCCATTTGGCAGGACAGTAGCATTCGCCCAACCCTTTTTTCTTTTGCCATTTACTGGCTGATTTTAACCCTTGGGCCGATTATTATCGCCACCAGCATTGGGGTTAGCACCTATGTTACTAGCCTTGCTGGTGATTTGTTGCAATCGGATCTGAGTTTGCCTTTTGGCTTAAAATTACTTCGCTTTATCCCCTTTATGCTCACTTGGTTTATTTTCACTTTAATTTATAAAATTGTGCCGAATAAACCTGTCAGCATTAAACATTCTGCCGCTGGGGCATTGGTCGCTGCGGTGTTCTTCACCTTAGGCAAACAGGCCTTTGCCTGGTACATCACCAATTTTCCCTCTTATCAGCTGATTTATGGCGCAATGGCAACATTGCCAATTATGTTACTGTGGATTCAGCTCAGCTGGATTGCCATTTTGCTCGGCGCGCAACTGGCTGCGGTGCTGGGCGATATGCGTTTATTAAAAAATGGTGAGATTGAATTACAACAAATTGAGGAACAATAATGATCGCATTAATTCAACGAGTTACCCAAGCTAAAGTGGAAGTCGATGGCAACATCACAGGGCAAATTCAGCAAGGTTTATTAGTGTTGCTTGGCGTGCAAAAAGAAGATGATGAAAGCAAAGCGGATCGTTTACTGGAAAAAGTGCTGCACTACCGCGTTTTCAGCGATGAACAAGGCAAAATGAATTTAAACGTCCAACAAGTAAAGGGTGAATTGCTGGTAGTTTCCCAATTCACCCTCGCCGCCGACACTCAAAAAGGCCTACGCCCTAGCTTTTCCAACGGTGCAGCGCCACAAAAAGCCGAACAGCTTTACGATTACTTCGTACAAAAAAGCCAACAATGCGTTACCACCGCCACCGGCAAATTCGCCTCTGATATGCAAGTGAGTTTAACCAATGACGGGCCAGTTACGTTTTGGTTGGAGGTGTAAGGATTACAAACAGAAAATAGATAAAACTAAAGTGCGGTGCTTTTTCGCTAAGTTTTTTATTATCTGTTTAATGTATTTTGTGTATCTAACCCAATTCTCTTTATTGAAACACTAAACTAATAGAAGGTAATTCATTGTCAAATGAAAATAGATTTGACGTGAGAGAATAAAATATAGAAAAGAAAAAATCCCTAAAATTTACACCGCACTTTATTTATTCTTTTACAACAAAAGTGCGGGCATTTTTTCCAGATTTTTCATCGCAAAATCCAAGCAAAAGGGCATCTTTCGATGCCCTCTCTTAGCTTTTAGCTTTTCTAGTGTTACCTAGCAATCATCATTATTTGATGATTTTTGCTACCACACCCGCACCTACTGTACGTCCACCTTCACGAATCGCAAAGCGTAAACCTTGGTCCATCGCGATTGGGTGAATTAAGCTTACTGTCATTTTGATGTTATCGCCTGGCATTACCATTTCCACGCCTTCTGGTAACTCAATTGTACCTGTTACGTCAGTTGTACGGAAATAGAATTGTGGACGGTAACCTTTGAAGAATGGAGTATGACGACCACCTTCTTCTTTTGATAATACGTAAACTTCTGATTCGAAGTCTGTGTGTGGCGTAATTGAACCTGGTTTCGCTAATACTTGACCACGTTCGATTTCTTCACGTTTTGTACCACGTAATAATGCACCGATGTTTTCACCCGCACGACCTTCATCAAGTAATTTACGGAACATTTCTACACCTGTTACGGTAGTTTTCGCAGTTTCTTTGATACCTACGATTTCTACTTCATCACCAGTGCGGATAATACCACGCTCTACACGGCCTGTTACTACGGTACCACGACCTGAGATTGAGAATACGTCTTCGATTGGTAATAAGAATGGTTGGTCAATCGCACGCTCTGGCTCTGGAATGTATGTGTCTAAGTGGTTTGCTAACTCAAGGATTTTTTCTTCCCATGCCGCATCGCCTTCTAACGCTTTTAACGCTGAACCACGTACGATTGGTGTGTCATCACCTGGGAAATCATATTGAGAAAGAAGCTCACGCACTTCCATTTCTACTAATTCTAATAACTCTTCGTCATCTACCATATCGCATTTGTTTAAGAATACGATGATGTATGGTACACCTACTTGGCGTCCTAATAAGATGTGCTCACGAGTTTGTGGCATTGGGCCGTCTGTCGCTGCTACTACTAAGATTGCACCGTCCATTTGCGCCGCACCAGTAATCATGTTTTTAACATAGTCCGCGTGTCCCGGGCAGTCAACGTGTGCGTAGTGACGAGTTGGGGTATCGTATTCAACGTGTGAAGTGTTGATGGTGATACCACGCGCTTTTTCTTCTGGCGCGTTATCGATTTGGTCAAATGCACGTGCCGCACCACCGTAGTGTTTCGCTAATACGCTGGTGATTGCTGCTGTTAAAGTTGTTTTACCATGGTCAACGTGGCCGATTGTACCCACGTTTACGTGCGGTTTTGTACGTTCAAATTTTTCTTTAGACATTAAGAGTCCCTCTAGATAAACACGGTTATCGATGGTTCAAAATACCACATTAACCAATTGAATTAAGTTTAAACTATTAATAAGAGAAAGGTGAAGTTAAGGCTGGTGCTGATAGGCGGATTTGAACCGCCGACCTCACCCTTACCAAGGGTGCGCTCTACCAACTGAGCTATATCAGCGCTTTGGAGCGGGCAGCGGGAATCGAACCCGCATCATCAGCTTGGAAGGCTGAGGTAATAGCCATTATACGATGCCCGCAGTCCTAAATTCATCTGTCCCATCAGAATTCATCTAAAAAATGGTGGAGGGAGAAGGATTCGAACCTTCGAAGGCTGAGCCGGCAGATTTACAGTCTGCTCCCTTTGGCCGCTCGGGAATCCCTCCGCACTAAATGAATGAACTTGACTACGATTGGTTATGGTGCCGACTACCGGAATCGAACTGGTGACCTACTGATTACAAGTCAGTTGCTCTACCTACTGAGCTAAGTCGGCATCGTAAGCAAGTGAGGCGTATTATAGGGAAATTTTTATCACTGACAAGCGTTTTTTTGAAAAAAAATAGATTTTTTTTATTGTTCGGCTATTTCTCAGTCAAAATGCACAAAATTTATAAAAAAAGTGCCAATTTATTCTAAATTTCACTAATCATAAGCAAATTTATAGGGTATATTTCTATTCATCATTCTATAAATATGAAGACAACATTGTGGCATTTTCTGATTCAACTTTATTAAATGAGCAATTAACGCCCTTTCTTTCTTTTGATCGCCAGCAATGGGCAGAATTACGCAAATCCGTTCCATTAAAACTCACCGAGCAAGATCTCAAGCCTTTGCTAGGAATTAACGAAGATCTGTCATTAGATGAAGTTAGCACCATTTATCTACCGTTGGCGCGTTTAATTAACTACTATATTGAAGAAAATCTGCGCCGTCAGACCGTTTTAACCCGTTTTCTTGGTGGGGATAAGCAGAAAACTCCTTATATTATCAGCATTGCAGGCAGTGTTGCGGTAGGGAAAAGCACTTCCGCGCGGATTTTACAATCACTCTTATCTAACTGGCCACAAGTGCGTAAAGTGGATCTCATCACCACCGATGGCTTTTTATATCCTTTAGAAAAACTCAAAAAAGACAATCTGTTACAAAAGAAAGGCTTTCCCGTTTCTTATGATACGCAACGCCTGATCCATTTCTTGGCTGATATAAAATCAGGCAAACGCAATGTGAGTGCGCCGATTTATTCTCATTTAACTTACGACATTGTGCCTGATCAGTTTGATTATGTTGATCAGCCCGATATTCTTATTTTAGAAGGATTGAATGTGCTACAACGTGGAAATAGCAATACAAATCAAGTTTTTGTTTCTGATTTTGTCGATTTTTCTATTTATGTTGATGCGGAAGAAAGTCTATTAAAAGAATGGTACATTCGCCGTTTCCTTAAGTTTCGCCAAAGTGCCTTTAATAATCCTGATTCTTACTTTAAGCACTATGCCAGCCTTTCTGAGCAAGAGGCCGTTGCCACAGCGAGCAAAATTTGGGAAGACATCAACGGCAAAAACCTACGAGAAAATATTCTACCGACCCGTGAGCGCGCCAATTTAATTTTAACCAAGGGCGCAAATCACGCAGTGGAAAAAGTTAAATTAAAAAGATAGTGATAAAAAAATCGTTGTTAAGTTTCATTAACAACGATTTTTTATTTATACCTAATTTTCCTTGCTTAATGGAATATCGCCACTACTTCCACGAAGAGTTTCAACAAACTCGCATTAAGAATATCAATGAAGAATGCCCCAACCATTGGCACAATCAAGAAGGCTTTATGGGAAGGCCCATAGTGGGAAGTTACGGCTTGCATATTCGCGACCGCTGTTGGTGTTGCCCCTAAACCAAAGCCGCAATGACCCGCACTTAACACCACGGCATCATAGTCTTTCCCCATCACACGGAAAGTAACAAAAATCGCATATAACGCCATTACCGCCACTTGAATGAGCAAAATCACCAAAATTGGCAAGGCTAAGCCGACTAATTCCCACAATTTTAGCGACATCAACGCGATCGCCAAGAAAATGGAAAGCCCGACACTACCCAAAATATCAATGGCTTCTTCCGCCACTTTAAATTTAAAGATATGAGATAAAGAATTGCGCACAATCACCCCAGTAAATAAGCACCACACGAAGGTCGGAAGTTGGAATGCCGTGCCTTTCGCCAATAAATCTAACTGCTGCCCAATGAATAAACAAATAGACAACATCGTGATTGTTTCAATAATTGAGCGAGTATTTACTTTACGGCGATACACCGGTTTTTCAAAAGCTTCTTCCACATCATCTAAATTTTCATCTTCTGGAATTTCTTTACGATGTAAGCGTTTAAGCAAAAAGCTCGCCACAGGCCCACCGATGACACCACCAAAAATCAAGCCAAAGGTGGCGCAAGCCATCGCTAATTCTGTGGCACTTTGAATACCAAAACGTGCCGCCAACGCATCAGCCCAAGCCGCGCCTGTGCCGTGTCCTCCTGTTAGAGTAACGGAGCTTGCTAACAATCCATAAGCGGGATCTAACCCTAATGCCATAGCACTGAAAATGCCCACGGTGTTTTGTAACGCAATCAATCCAGCTGCAACAAAAAGGAAAATCACCAATGGCATTCCGCCTTTAATTAAACGAGAAAAATTTGCACTCAAGCCGATAGAGGTAAAGAATGTCAGCATCATTGTACGTTGTAAATCCGTATCAAAGCTGAAACTTAATCCCCAAAACTGATGAACCACCGTCAAAATGATTGCGACAACAAAACCGCCCACCACAGGCTCAGGAATATTATAGTGATTTAATAAACGAACACGCTTTACTAAAAAATACCCCAATAATAAAACTAAACAGGCTAACGCCAATGTTTCATAAGTATCAAAAACCATATACTCCTCTTTTTATTTCTTTTGTATCCTACTCCTTTAGGAGTAAACGAATATGATATGGAAAATCAAAGTGGCTTAATATAGCAAAAAAACCCTTTTTATTGTAGGCTTACGCCGATCTTTCCCTGCTTTTCTGATTTTATCCACTTGTAATAGATTGATTTTAAAGCATTAATTTTATTCCGTGATCGTTCTCACAAATTTTCTCTTTCGTCCACACTTTCGCTAAGAATTGGCGTATATTTTTTGCATCACAACTTATTTAGGCTGCCTTATGTTTTTACCTAATTACTTTCAAGATCCAAAGGTGCTACACCTAAACACCACGCCCCATCACGCCTATTTTATTCCACACCCTAATATGCAAAGTGCGGTGCAAAATTCGCGAGAATTTTCTCCCTATTTCATTGATCTCAATGGAAATTGGGATTTTCATTATTTTAAGAGTTATTGGGATTTGCCGGAAAACTTCCTCCATTTCAACTTTCAACAGCACATTCCCGTGCCCTCCACTTGGCAAACTCAAGGCTACGATCAACATCAATACACCAATGTGAATTATCCTTTTCCTTTTGATCCGCCTTATGTTCCACAGGAAAATCCTTGCGGACTTTATCACCGCACTTTCAATTTTCAACCCAACGCCAACAAACGCTACTTGATTAACTTTGAAGGGGTGGACAGCTGCCTTTTCCTTTATGTGAATCAACAATTTATAGGCTATAGCCAAGTCAGCCACTGCACTGCAGAATTTGATCTCACCGATTATTTACAGCAAGGGGAAAATCACCTTACTGCCTTAGTATTAAAGTGGTGTGATGGCAGTTATTTAGAAGATCAAGATAAATTCCGAATGTCCGGCATTTTCCGAGATGTGTATATATTGGAACGCGAGCAAAATTATCTGCAAGATTTTTTCATCAAGACCACCCTTTCTGAGGATTTAAAAAGTGCGGTGGTAAATTTGAATATTTTTTTCCGCCAGCCTGAAAATGCCCCAACAATTACTTATCATCTTTTTGATCCACAAGGAAAAAAACTTTTCCATACCGAACAGAACCAATTCTGCGTAGAAAACATTCAATTATGGAATGCCGAAACGCCGCAGTGTTACGATTTATTGATTTGCTATGGCGAAGAAGTGATTTGCCAAAAAATTGGCTTTCGCCAGATTGAAGTAAAAAATGGCGTTTTATTACTCAACCAGCAGCCCATAAAATTTAAAGGGGTAAACCGCCACGACAGCGATCCACAAAGCGGCTACACGATCAGTGAAAAGCAGGCAATGGCAGATTTACGCCTAATGAAGCAACACAATTTCAACGCCATTCGTACCGCTCATTATCCTAACGCTCCGTGGTTTGCTGAATTGTGCGATCGCTACGGTTTTTATTTGATCGCCGAGGCAGATATTGAAAGCCACGGCACCAATGCCGTCTATGTGCCAAGCCCCGAAAAAAGCATTTTACTTGGCGTAGAAACGGTGTCTGATCAGGCTGCCATTCGCCAGCAAGTTATTGATAATTATTGTTATATGGCACGAAGCCCAGATTTCACACAAGCGATTTTAGATCGTGTACAAGCCAATGTGCAGCGAGATAAAAATCGCCCTAGTGTGCTGATTTGGTCGCTCGGCAATGAAAGTGGCTACGGTGAAAATTTCGAGCTTGCTGCTCGCTGGGTGAAGGCTTTTGATCCCGCTCGTTTAGTGCATTATGAAAATGCGATTTTCCAACATTCCGATCACCAAAATGATACCACGCACTTAGATTTACACAGCGAAATGTATCGCAGCACAGAAGATATAGAAGCCTATTTCGCCACTGAGCGTAACACGAAACCTTATTTACTCTGTGAGTACCTACACGCAATGGGTAACTCTTGCGGCGATGCGGAAGATTATTTCCAAGCGATAGAACAGCACGCAGGTGCTTGCGGTGGTTTTGTGTGGGAATGGTGCGATCACAGCCCTTATTTGCCACAATCTAAAAAAATGGGCTACGGTGGCGATTTTGGTGATTTCCCTAACGATAGCAATTTCTGTGCAGACGGTTTAGTGCGAGCAGATCGCCACATTCAAAGCAATTTGCTTGAACTCAAAAACGTGCAACGTCCTTTACGCGCCAAATACCACAATGGACAGATTGAACTGACCAATTATCTTGATTTTACCCACGCAGAAGATGCCGTGAGCATTCACTATCAACTATTAGAAAATGCGGTTCTCGTGCAGCAAGGACAAATTGCCACGCCAAAAATCCCACCAAAACACACCGCACTTTTACCTTTCACCTTGCCACCAAATAATGGCAGTTTATGGCTGTTAAATTTAGAATATCGCACCAAACACGCCACGCCTTTAGTGGAAAAAAATCATTTACTCGGCGCGGATCAGCTTTGTTTATTTGGCGACAAACAGCTGTCTAGTTTTTACTCCCCACGTCTGCCAGAGCAAGCCCATATCCAGCACAGCTCACGGGAAATCCACATTACCTTTGGCAACACGAAATATGTTTTTGATAAACAAAAAGGCATTCTCTCTCAACTGCTTTCTGCACAACATCCGATTATTCACCGTCCGCTGGATTTTAATATTTGGCGCGCGCCATTGGATAACGATAGCTTAATCAAAGCACATTGGTTTGCAGCAGGCTATCATCAGGCTTATAGCCGAGCCTACACAATGCAAGTGGAACAACGGCAAGATCGCGTAGTCGTACAAGCTCACTGCGCTTTGCTAGCGGTTTCGCAAAGCAAAATTCTAGATCTTAATGTGGAATATCATTTGTTTGATCACGCCTATTTTGAGATCAAAATTCACGCCAAAAAAGCACCGCACTTACCTTTTTTGCCACGCTTTGGACTACGTTTTTACTTAGCTAAACAACAATGGCAAGCCCGTTATTTTGCCTATGGCAACGGCGAAAGCTATATTGATAAACACCACGCCACTCAGCTTGGGCTTTATCAAACAACCCCACGGCAAAATCACGTTGATTATTTAAAACCGCAGGAAAATGGCAGCCACTACCATTGCTCTTTTGTTAAATTAACCGGTGCGGAAGGTGGTTTGTACATCACTGCCCAGCAACCCTTCAGCTTTAACCTTTCTCCTTATAGCCAAGAAGAATTGGCAAGCAAAAAGCATCATTATGATTTACAAGAAAGCCCTTACTGCGTGCTGTGTGTGGATTATAAAATGAGTGGCATTGGCTCAAACTCTTGTGGGCCAGTGCTCAAGGAGGCTTATCGTTTGAACGAAACCCAATGGGATTGCACCTTTAAAGTGAGTTTGCTGTAAGGTGTATGGGGAAAATAATAGGTAAAACTTGGGGCGAAAGTTCGCCCCATTTTTATATCCTGTTATTTTTCAATAGGATCTTTCATTGCTTGCAACACGGCTTGCGGCACAAGTTCACTGACATCTCCGCCGTGTAGATGAATTTCTCGCACGATGGTGGAAGAAACAAAGGCCCATTTTTCGCTAGGTGGGAAAAATAAACTTTCCACGCCTTGCCCATTTTCATTTTTGGTTAATAAGCGATTTAGGCTGGCGAGCTGTAGTTCGTATTCAAAATCGGTGGTGGTTCGCACGCCGCGGATAATAGCGTGAATATGTTTTTCTTGCACCACCTTAGCCAGCAAATCAGCAAAGCCAAACACTTCCACATTGGGTAAGTGAGCGACCGCTTGCTGTGCAATTTTCACTCTGGTATCTAAATCGAATAAGGGCTTTTTGCTTGGGCTGGCAGCAATGGCAACAAAAACTTTGGAAAAAAGCACCGCACTTCGTTCAATAATATCTAAATGCCCGTTGGTGATGGGATCAAAGGTGCCGGGGTAAATTACGGTTGTCATTTTTTCTCCTTTAAGTTCTGCTATGGTGTTCAGGCAAAATTCTGTGTTTATGGGGCTTCTAAATAAGGTTGAAGTAAATCAAGCAAGCGTTGTAAAGCACCGCGATTTTCTAATAATACGCCATAGCCCGCTTTCCCTGTGCGCTCACGCAAGGCTGATGAATTTAGCAAAATTTCCACCGCTCTTGCGATGGCTGCAGCATTATTATTCACTTCAACAAAGCCCTGAACTTCCATTAAATTGCGGTAAACTTCGGGGAAATTGAAGGTATATTTACCACTCACCACAGGAATTTGGAAAGCGAGCGGTTCAAGGGGATTATGTCCGCCTCGTTTCACTAAACTGCCCCCTACAAAGGCGACATCAGCCAAGGCGTACATCAACATTAACTCGCCCATTGTATCACCTAGCACCACTTGGGTATTGGCTTGTGGCGCACGATTTTCACTGCGGCGCACAAAGGTGAAATGCTGTTTTTCAATTTGCTCCGCCACTTCGTTAAAACGTTCTGGGTGGCGTGGCACGAGAATCAGCAATAAATCGGGAAAGGTTTGCAATAATAAACGGTGGCTTTCTAAAATCAGGCTTTCTTCGCCTTCGTGGGTGCTGGCGGCAACCCACACTGGGCGTTGTTGTTTCCATTGGGCTTTTAGCTTTTCGGCTTCAGTGAGTAAGCTCTCACTTAGCACTAAATCATATTTAATATTTCCTGTGAGCTTGAGCTTTTCTGGATCGTAGCCCAGTTTGAGATAACGCTGTCCGCTGATGTTATCCTGCGGCGCAATCAGGCTGATTTTGCTTAAAATGGCTTGGATATAGCTTTCCAGCCAGCCATAACGTTTTGCTGATCGGGCAGATAAACGGGCGTTGGCGATAATAAACGGAATGTGCTGTTTGTGTAGCTGATAAATTAAATTTGGCCAAATCTCAGTTTCGATCACAATACAGACTTTCGGTTGAATGAAACGAACAAAACGTTTAATCGCCCCTGGTAAGTCGTAAGGCAAATAAAAATGGCTGACTTGATCACCAAAAGCAGCTTTAACACGCTCAGAGCCTGTTGGCGTAACAGTGGTCAAGGTAATGGATAATTCAGGGTAATGGCGTTGAATCGCTTTGACCAACGGGGTGGCTGCAATCACTTCCCCAACGGACGCCGCGTGGATTAGCACACCATTCGGCTTTGGCGGAGTTTGTGTGGCGCGATAAATGCCATAACGCTCCAAAATCCGCTGACGATAAGCTGGCGCTTTTAGGCTACGCAACAAAATAAAGAGCCAAATCAGCGGTTGAACAAGATACATTATGCAAGTGTAAATTCTGTGCCACATAGCCGTTTCTTCACTAAGCCGAAAAAAATTGAGAAATTTGCCCCGCACTTTATTCATACAACTTGGCAAGATAAAGTGCGGTGGAATTTCGCGAAATTTTTATTTGATTGATTGTTCAATAATGCCGCCGCCAAGGCAAATTTCCCCTTGGTAGAACACGGCAGATTGCCCTGGGGTTACTGCAATTTGCGGTTCATCAAAACGCACTTCAATGCTGTCATCATTAAGGGGAATGATTTGGCAAGGAATATCTGTTTGACGGTAACGAGTTTTCACCGTGCAACGCAGGGGTTCGCGAATCGGTTGGCGATCCACCCAGTGCAGCTGTTGCGCGATTAATCCACTGGAAAGCAAGGCAGAAT
Source organism: Avibacterium volantium (assembly GCF_900635775.1). NCBI lineage: Bacteria > Pseudomonadati > Pseudomonadota > Gammaproteobacteria > Pasteurellales > Pasteurellaceae > Avibacterium > Avibacterium volantium. The sequence continues at coordinate 252,375 of NZ_LR134167.1, forward strand.
TATCCAAGCCCTGAGCGACCACTAACACATTGTTAGTGAGATCTTTTTCCACTACATACCACGCATTTTCCGCTTTACCTTTCACGCCACCAATGCCTAAGCCTTTGCGTTGCCCTAAGGTGTGATACATCAAACCTTGGTGGCGACCGATGACTTCGCCCTCAGTGGTTTTGATGTCCCCTGGTTGAGCTGGCAAATAACGCGCCAAGAAATCTTTGAATTTACGTTCGCCGATAAAACAAATGCCGGTGGAATCTTTTTTCTTCGCGGTAACCAAGCCTAAATCTTCTGCGATGGCACGCACCACGGGCTTTTCAATATCGCCCACAGGAAACAGACTTTGCGCCACTTGGCTTTCGCTTAAGGTGTAAAGGAAATAGCTTTGGTCTTTGTTAGGATCTAAACCACGCAATAATTGCGCTTTGCCATTGTGATCTCGGCGGCGCACATAATGCCCTGTAGCGATATAATCCGCCCCCAGATCTTCCGCGGCATATTCCAAAAAGGCTTTAAACTTGATTTCTTTGTTGCACAGAATATCAGGGTTTGGCGTGCGGCCAGCTTTGTATTCCGCTAAAAAATGTTCAAAAACATTGTCCCAATATTCAGCAGCAAAATTAATTTTGTGTAATTTGATGCCGAGCTTATCGCATACCGCTTGTGCGTCCGCTAAATCTGCGGCTGCGGTGCAGTAATCGGTGTCATCGTCTTCTTCCCAGTTTTTCATAAACAAGCCTTCCACTTGGTAGCCTTGTTGCTGAAGAATAAAGGCGGAAACGGAAGAATCCACGCCGCCAGACATTCCACAAATCACTTTAATTTTGCTGTTTTCTGCACGTTGGCTTTCGCTTAATGCAGGGAAATATTGTTCATAAGTTTTTGATTTCATCATAATTTTTTCAAATTTTTGACCGCACTTTGTTTATTCGGAAATTATTTTACTTCGTAGAAATTCGTTTCGCTTTTGTTGAAGCGATCTAATTCTGATGCGTCCACTTCGCCTTTTTCCACTTTGGCTTTTAAGTTATCGCAAGGCTCATCGCAATCGCATACTTTCTTTAAGCCAAGGGAAGAAATCCCCCCGCAGCTGCCTGCAATGGATTTGCGTTTGATGATATAGCCGATGGACATCGCTAAAATCACCGCAAGGAAAAAGCCGAAAGTAATAAAAAACAGTTCCATTTTTTCACCTTTATGGATTGATTAATTGTTTAAATGCGGAAGACATTTTTACCTCAAAACCACTTTCTGTTTTGATGATTAAATATACCGCTAATTGTTGCTGCTCCGCTACTTTGAGGGCTTCATCTTCACCAAGCACAAACAAGCCTGTGGATAAGCCATCTGCCGTCATTGATGAGGGATCAAGCACGGTGATTGACGCCAAATGATGCTGAATTGGACGCCCTGTTTGCGGATTAATTTCGTGGGAATAACGCACGCCGTTTTCTTCAAAATAAATGCGATAATCGCCAGAAGTGGCCATCGCCAAATTATGTAAGCCGACCACTTGTTCCACGCTTCTAGAACCGTCCGTAGTAGGTTTTTCAATAGCAATTTGCCAAGGCTTGTTTTCGCTGTTGTTGCCCTTGGCTCGGATTTCGCCGCCAATTTCCACCATATAGTTGCCAACGTGCAAACTTTCAAGATAGTCCGCTACTTGATCAACACCAAAGCCTTTGGCGATGGACGATAAATCTACATAAAGTTCTGGTACGGCTTTTTCTAAGTAAAATTTACCCGCACTTTCGCTCAGTTTTAATTTTTCAATGCCTACCCACGCACGGCGTTCATCAAGCTGTTGTTGAGTTGGGGCTTTTTCTACGCGTTTTTCTGGGCCGAATCCCCATAGGTTCACCAATGGGCCTACGGTAACATCTAATGCGCCTTGTGTAACCTTATTTAAGCGAATGGCTTCACCTATCACTTTGGCTAGATCCGCTGAAATTTCAATCGGAGTATTCACCGCGCGGTTTTGGTTAAAACGGCTTAATTCAGAGGTAGGAATATAGGTGGACATTTTGTCATTCACGTCTTTTAAGATTTTTTCCACCCCTTCGTGGGTATCCGCTGCCGATTGGCTTGCTTCTGCGGTGATGTATTTAATGTGGTAAGTAGTCCCCATTGTTTTACCGCTTAAGGTAACAATTTCGGGATCTTTTTGGCAGGCAGTTAGGCTACTCACCAAGAGTAAGGCGATGCCCCAGCCGTAAACCGTTTTGACTTTTCTTAACATAAATCTATCGCTAATTTTTCTGTGGCTAAAAATGGCTAAAGCGGTCAGAAATCTGACCGCTCTTTTTCTTTATTTAACAGCGTTATCAACCGCCAAAGTCATCTAATAAGATGTTTTCGTCTTCAACACCTAAGTCTTTGAGCATTTTGATTACTGCTGCGTTCATCACTGGAGGCCCACACATATAGTATTCACAGTCTTCTGGTGCTTCGTGATTTTTCAGATAGTTTTCATAAAGCACATTGTGGATAAAGCCTGTGTAGCCGTCCCAATTATCTTCTGGCAATGGATCAGAAAGTGCCACGTGCCATTGGAAGTTGTCGTTTTCTGCTTGTAGGGTATCGAAATCTTCTACATAGAACATTTCACGTTTTGAACGCGCCCCGTACCAGAATGACATTTTACGTTTTGATTTCAAACGTTTTAGTTGGTCAAAGATATGTGAACGCATTGGTGCCATACCTGCACCCCCACCGATAAATACCATTTCTGCATCAGTATCTTTCGCGAAGAATTCACCGAATGGACCAGAAATTGTCACTTTATCACCCGGTTTTAATGACCAAATATAAGAAGACATTTGTCCTGGTGGAGCATCAGGCATACGTGGTGGTGGTGTAGCAATACGCACGTTTAGCATAATGATGCCTTTCTCTTCTGGGTATGAAGCCATTGAGTAAGCACGCACAATTGGCTCGTCCACTTTTGACACATAACGCCATAAATCAAATTTATCCCAATCTTCGTGATATTCTTTTGGAATATCGAAGTCTTTGTAATAAACCGTATGTGGATCTGCTTCAATTTGGATATAACCACCCGCACGGAATGGTACTTCTTCCCCTTCAGGAATTTGTAATTTAAGCTCTTTGATGAAGGTTGCTTTGTTATCGTTAGAAATAACGGTACATTCCCATTTTTTCACACCGAATACTTCTTCAGGTAATTCAATTTGCATATTGGTTTTAACATTTACCTGACAAGCTAGACGATAACCTTCTTTCGCTTCACGTTTTGAAATGTGAGAAAGTTCTGTTGGTAGAATATCACCACCGCCCTCAGTTACTTTCACCACACATTGACCACAAGAGCCACCGCCCCCACAAGCTGAAGAAACGAAAATCCCTTTGCTTGCTAATGCGCCTAATAATTTTCCACCTGCTGGCAAGTGAATGGCTTTGCTTGGATCGTGATTGATTTCAATAGTAATGTCCCCTGAGTTTACGAGTTTAGATTTAGCAAACAAGATAATTGCTGCTAACGCTAAAACCACCACAGTGAACATTGCAATACCTAAAATAATTTCCATTTAGTATCCCCTTCTTATAACTGAATACCTGAAAATGACATAAAGCCAAGCGCCATTAGACCTACGGTGATAAAGGTGATCCCTAAACCACGCAAGCCTGCTGGAATATCAGCATATTTCATTTTTTCAGTTAAACCGGCAAGTGCTACGATAGCAAGCATCCAACCTGTTCCTGCACCGATACCATAAACTACCGATTCAGCAAGGTTGTATTCACGTTGCACCATAAAAGATACCCCACCGAAAATCGCACAGTTTACGGTGATTAACGGTAAGAAGATCCCTAATGCGTTATAAAGTGCGGGGAAAAATTTATCCAAAACCATTTCTAGGATTTGTGCTAATGCCGCAATCACACCGATGAAGGTGATAAAGCGTAAGAAACTTAAATCTACGCCTTCTACTAACGCACCATCTTTTAAGATGTGAGTATAAACAATTTGGTTTGCTGGCACGGCGATACCTAATACCACGATTACCGCGATCCCTAAACCAAAGGCTGTTGAAACTTTCTTTGAAACCGCAAGGAATGTACACATACCAAGGAAGAAAGAAAGTGCCATATTTTCAATAAAAATGGACTTAACAAATAGACTTAAATAGTGTTCCATCTTATTTCTCCACTTGCTCTGGTTTCCAAGTTCTTAAGCCCCAAATCAAGAAGCCGATGATAAAGAACGCACTTGGCGCAAGTAAGGCTAAACCATTTGCTTGATACCAACCACCGTCTTGGATAGTTTGTAACACGGTAATGCCAAATACTTTACCTGAACCAATTAATTCGCGTAAAAATGCGACAATGATTAGGATCACACCATAACCGATACCGTTACCTAAACCATCAACAAAACTTGCCAATGGTGGCTCTTTCATTGCAAATGCTTCTGCGCGACCCATTACGATACAGTTGGTAATGATTAAGCCAACGAATACCGAAAGCTGTTTAGATAACTCATAAGCATAGGCTTGCAACACTTGGTCCACAAGGGTTACTAATGATGCAATGATCGCCATTTGCACGATAATACGGATACTATTTGGAATATAGTTACGGATACAAGAAATAAAGAAACTTGAAAATGCCGTTACTAAACTTACTGCGATTGCCATTACCACCGCAGTTTCTAATTTTGTCGTTACCGCAAGTGCTGAACAGATCCCCAAAATTTGCAATGCAATTGGGTTGTTGTTCACGATTGGAGATAACAATAATTTTTTCATATTTGCATTAGCCATTAGTTAGCCTCCGCTCTAAGTTTGTCTAAATACGGGCCAAAACCATCGCGACCAAACCAGTAATCAAAAGAACCTTGTACCCCTTTTGTGGTTAAGGTTGCACCAGATAAACCATCGATACCGTGTTCTTTATCTGCTGAAGCACCTTTGCCAATTTTAATCGCTACTTGATCTTGAGCATTAAAGAGTTTTTTACCCACAAAGTATTTCTGCCAGTTTGGATTAGCGATTTCGCCCCCTAAACCTGCGGTTTCACCTTGTTCATAGTAAGTAATCCCTTTAATGGTATTTGCATCTGGCGCAACAGACACAAAGCCATACATCACAGACCACAATCCTGTACCATAAATTGGTAACACGATTTGTGAAGTTTTGCCTTGTGCATCTTTCACTAAATAAACCTCAGCATATTTCGCCCGCACTTTAATGCCAGCTTTATCTTCTTCAGGTTTAATTGCTACGCTTTCTGCAGGATCTTTTACCGCAACACGCGCATCAAAGTTTTTGATGTCGCTTACATAATCACCCGTTGCAAGATCCACAATTTTCGGCTCAATGTTTTCTGCATAAAGGGCTTTAATTTCCGCACCTTTTGCTTTAGCGGGTAATAATCCTGCTACACTGAGAATGTTTTTCTGTTTATCTAATAATTTTTGCTCATTTTGCGTCGGTTTTAAACCTACTGCCGCACTTGCTACGATAATTGAGCAAACTAAGCTGACTAAAACAACAACAAGGATTGTTCCGCCAACACTATCTTTATTAAACTTAGCCATTGCGCGCTCTCCGACGTTTGATATTTGCTTGAACAACCAGATAGTCAAAAATTGGGGCAAATAAGTTAGCTAATAAGATGGCTAACATCATTCCTTCTGGATAAGCTGGATTAACCACACGAATAATCACCGCCATTGCACCAATTAATGCACCGTACCACCATTTACCTTTGTTGGTGAATGAGGCTGATACTGGGTCAGTTGCCATAAATAACATACCTAAAGCAAAACCACCCAATACTAAGTGCCAATGCCAAGGCATTGAGAATAATGGGTTAGTGTCTGAACCAATCACATTAAATAGGGTAGAAGTGGCAATCATACCGATCATCACACCGGCGATAATACGCCAAGAAGCAATACGTGCGAACACAATTACCGCTGCACCAATTAATAATGCAAGGGTAGAAACTTCACCGATTGAACCTGGAATATTTCCTAAGAATGCGTCCATCCATTGAATTGGCTGACCTGTGGTTACTTGTTTTAATGCACCTTGACCGCCTGTTGCCCATTGTGAAAGTGCGGTTGCGCCAGAGAAACCATCAGCCGCGATCCATACAGAATCCCCTGAAATTTGTGCTGGATAAGCAAAGAATAAAAACGCACGCCCTGCTAATGCTGGGTTCATAAAGTTTTTACCTACACCACCAAACACTTCTTTGGCCACCACAACCCCAAACGTTGTCGCTAACGCCGCTTGCCATAATGGCAATGTTGGCGGAACGATAAGGGCTAATAAAATAGAGGTTACGAAGAAACCTTCGTTGATTTCGTGTTTACGCACTGTGGCAAATAACACTTCCCAGAAACCGCCCACAAGGAATACGGTTAAATAAATTGGAAGGAAGAAAATTGCACCTAATGCCATTTTTGCTAGCACGCCAGCATCGGGTGAAACCAACCCCAATGCATTGGCTAAAGCAAAATGCCAGTCATTCGCCACATTTTGTGCCAAGTTCTGTGCAAAATCGCCCACTTTTAATGCAAGAATAGATTGCTCACCCACATTAAACATACCGTAGAACATTGCTGGGAATAATGCCAACCACACTAATACCATCATACGTTTAGAATCTAACGCATCACGGACGTGAGAAGCTTTCGCCGTTACCGTACCTGGCGTGTATAAGAAAGTTGCCGTTGCTTCATAAAGGGCATACCATTTCTCATATTTACCACCCGGTAAAAAAGCAGGTTCCATTTTCTCTAAAAGATGTTTTAAACCCATTTTTAACCTTCCTTCTCGATCTTATCTAAGGCTGCACGCAGCATTGGACCGTAATCATTTTTACCTGGGCAAACGAACGTACAAAGTGCTAAATCTTCTTCGTCTAACTCTAAACAACCTAATGCTTGAGCGCTGTCCGTATCGCCTGCACTTAAATCACGCAATAATAACGTCGGGATAATATCTAATGGCATTACACGCTCATAAGCGCCAATTGGCACCATTGCACGGTGTCCACCATTAAGTGCGGTGGTAAAATTGAATAATTTGTGTCCGAAATGACCTAACACAGTACGGGTGATAGAATATTTGTTCGCCCCTGGCATAATCCAACCTAGGAACTCTTTCTCACGACCTTCTGCAATCACAGAAACCTGTAACGCATAACGTCCTAAATAATCTACCGCACCTTCCGCTTTATGACCGCTTAACACGGAACCTGAGATAATACGGTTTTCACCTTCTTTTAACTCGTCTTTAGTTAATTGGGCTAAGTTAGCACCAAGTTGGGTGCGAATTAAACGCGGATTTTTCACCTGTGGGCCAGCCAATGAGATCACACGGTCATTATAAAGTTCACCCGTGGTAAATAAGCGACCAAATGCGATCACATCTTGATAATTCAAATACCAAACCGTTTTCGTTGCACTAACCGGATCGATAAAGTGAATATGCGTACCGCTTAAGCCCGCTGGGTGTGGGCCGCCAAAATCGTGTACGGCTAAATTTGGTAAATCCACCGTTGGGATATTGCTATCGCCCGCTTTACATAAATGCAATTTGCCTTCGTGTAAACGGCTTAACACGGTTAAACCATTGGTAAAATCGTCCCAATGTGCTTTTAATACCACTTCAGGATCAGCGGCTAATGGATTGGTATCCATTGCATTAACAAAAATAGAAGATGGCACAGCATCAACAGCAGGCACTTTACTGAATGGACGAGTACGAAGTGCTGTCCAAAGCCCTGACGCTTGTAGGTTTTGACGAACTTGCTCGGAAGTTAAACTTTTAAGCTCATCGGCGGAATATTTGTTAAAGGTAACCTGATCATCACCTTCGATTTGAATCACTACTGATTGCAACACACGCTTAGCACCGCGATTAATCGCAGTTACAGTACCACTTGCAGGGGCAGTGAATAATACGCCGGGGTTCTTTTTATCTTCAAAAAGCACCTGACCTTTTTTCACCACATCACCTTCACGTACCTTCATTGAAGGACGCATTCCCACATACTCTTCGCCAAGCAAGGCAACTTCAGTAACGGCATTGCCGTTATGGATTACTTGTTCTGGCTTCCCAGCGATAGGAAGATCCAAGCCTTTTTTAATCGTAATCATATTGTATGCACCACTTTTCGTTAGATTAAAAATATAGCTATCGCAAGATAAAACTCAATGCGATAACCTCGTCTTGAGTAATGATTTTTGCTTAATTATCAACGATGAATGCAAACACATCGCAACAATGTCCACTCCAACCACATAAATTTAAAACTCAAATTCTGTTTAGATTTTATACCGTTTACTAAACCCAATAAGCGATATAAGTTAAAATTTTGATACAAGTCAGCTAGTTATTTTAACCAATTAATAACGTTCGTGCTACTTTGAAGGGCGGTTTTTCCAATATTTTAGAAAAAAAGACCGCTGTTTTTGTGGAAAATCAATTTTTGCTGAATATTATGAATTTATACTACCTTTTATTAGGTATAAATTATTGTCCAACCCCTAAACAATTTGGTGATTTCGGAAACTGCTGCTCCAACGCTTGCCATTCATCTAAGGTATAAGTATGCAACGCCAAGGCGTGAATGCCATTTTTCAATTCTTCCGCCAATAATTGATACAGCATTTGATGACGCGCAACCTTTCTCACCCCATTAAACGCATCACTCACTAGCACCACTTTAAAATGCGAATCTACACCACGCCCTGAGCTGTGCATATGGCTTTCATTTTCAATATGCAAAAAGTGCGGTGCAAATTTTTGCGAAATTTTTTGTTCTAAAACTTGTTGAACACCCATTATCCTTTCCTTTTTTTTTATAAACTAACACAATAAAAATTTGCTTTTGCAAAGACTATACATTCATACTGAAGTTTGCAAGAATAGCCGTATCTTTTTTGTTAGCGAGGAAATGACTATGCGTTTTGCTAAACTCTCTCTTATCACCTTATTTTCAAGTGCCGTATTATTATCCGCGTGCCAATCTCAGCCAAGTAACACAATCACTTTTACGCCACCTAGCCCAAGCGTGCAATTCAATGCGGCAAATCAACACGCGATACTCAATATCCTCACGCGTGATGCGCGCCAACAGCCTGAAGTATCAAGCTATGTGTATGACGAAAAAATCTTTAAACTTTTTGCCGAACCAAAACCAGCTCAGATTTTCGATCAAGTGATCAAACAAGATCTAAATGGCAAAGGATTTCGCATTGCCGCAACGCCAGCTCAATCTAACACCAATGTGATTGTGAATATCAACAAATTCTATGCCGATGTAGAACAAGGCAATTTACGCTATAAAATCACCGCGAATGTACAAATCAACGTTCAAGTACAGGGTGCGAAAGGGCAATTCAACAAAAATATCGGCTCAACACGTAGCCAAGAGGGCGCACTGCGTGCCAATAATGCCAATATTCAAAAAGTGCTAGGACAGGCATTAAACGAAACGGTTCAGAATATCTATAAAGATCAAGAAATCGCCAATGCGATTAATCAATATTCCAACTAATTTCTAGATAAAACAAAACCTTGCGCGCTTGCAAGGTTTTTTATTATCCGAAAAATGGCGAACGTGGGCAACTCCATTTTTTAACGCCAATTCTTTGAATTTTATATCTATTTTATTTTTTCTTGTTTGCTGCAGGGATCTAAAATCCCTGCTTGAGTATAAAGCAGGAATCGAAAAGGCGGCAAGGCTGGGGATTTTTACAGCGGTGAAAATGTTTTTTAGGTAAATTGGTAGAATACTTTTTCTAGCAGCGTAAAAAAAATTTTTTTTGTCTGAGTGTAGAAAACAATTGGGAAAGTGGGAAATTGGGAAAAATCGCCGTTTTTCTGTGATTATTCAATGAGTTATAGCAAAAATCAATTTGGGATTTTCAAGGGAAATTTTGGGATTTTTTGCCCAAAAATTTGGGATTTTGATAAAATTGGCTATTTTTTATTCGTTTTTATGTGAATGTGCTACTTTTTCAAAATTGGGAAGAAAAACGCCATTTTTGGGAATATTTTTAGCATTTTGGGAAAGAGTGGGAAAATTATTTTTCTATAACTTGTTGATTTATATTTAATAATATATGTATTAAATACTGTTTTCCCACTTTCCCAATTTATTTTATCTATCCTAGTAAAATTGTATTTTATAGCTTGCTTGGTGTTGTAAGATTTTGAGCAAAAAAAAGCCAACTTGTAAAAGCTGGCTTATTGAGTAAGTGCGGTGATTATTCTTCGGGTTTTTCGGTTTCTTCGATCAATGCGGGATAGACGATAAAAAAGCGTTTTCCCTTGCTGTTGATATACCGTTCTAATTGTGTAGGCACTTTGTGCTGATAGGGTCTTTGTTTTTGTTCCGTGCCAGTTTTTAGCATTTGGTGCTTTTCCATTGCTTCATAAACTAACTTGCGGGGAAATTCGCTTTCTTTAATCACGTCTTTAAAGGCTTTAGGGTGAATATAAAAATGCTCAATTTCACCGCAAAAGCCATCTAGAATGCGATAGCCCAAGATTTTTTGAATAATCCGCTGCGTGGCGGGTTCAGGAACTTGAATAAAGCCGCTTTCTGCGTTTTCGTCAAGCCAGCCATTAAAGAATTCTATGATTTTTTCTTCTTCCCGTTCGCCTGTGCCGTAATCGATGTGCCAATCATTGAACGATTGAATTAAGCATTCCCGATTATCCGCTTCCGCCCATAAGGTTAAATGCCGTGCGGTCTGTAAAGCGGTTTCTAATATGGCAAAATTGCTTGCTACCCGTTGCACCTGTGCGGCGGTGTTATTGGCTAGGCGTTCCGCCCATTCGGTTTTATAGCGTTGATATTCTGCTTTGATAAAGGCTTTATTTTCAGCAATGTATTTGATCCATTCACGCCCCACTACGCCATAATGATTTAGGCTGGCTTCGTTCAGGTGGTCGGCGTGGGCTTTATTGTTGGCAAAGCCGTGTAGGTGATTGGCTTCAATTAAAGGAATATTCAAAAGCCGCACTAATTGGCCTGCATTAATGTTTACCCCTTTGGATTGCAAAAAGCCTTCTACGTCTTTTTCACCCGTTGAAAGTGCGGTGATTTTCCAGCGTGAAAGCTCATCATTGCCGCCTTCTTTCATTCCTTTGGCCCGCCCTTTTTCATTGAAAAGTGAATAGGCGATATTTTCCACGTCATAAATCTTTTTGGCTTGCCCTAATTCATCAAGGGTAATAAAGCCGTCATTTCTGGCTGCCGCTTCGTTATTTAGGGCGGTGGCTGTGGTGTTCCAGCTTAAATCAATTAAATCAGGGTTGCCATAAAGACTATTGGCAATGTTAAGCGTGGTTGTTTTCCCCTTACTTGAAGAATTAAATAAATGAACGCCAAAACTTTTTGCATTAATCAGGCGTAAAAGCGGGCTAGCTAAGGCGGTAGCAATGCCTAACATCATAGACGTGTTTTTGTTGGCATAGCGGGCAATTTCTTGCTGCCAGCTTTCAAGCGTGCCTTTGGTGTCATAGCCGCCCGCATTGGCGCTTTTGTTTTTGAAGATAATAGGTTGGCTAGGTTCGCCCAAAATCTCACCGCTAGGCAATAAATACGCCCCATTATGCCAACCTGTGGAATGTGTAACCGCCCAAGATTGCACATTTAGCCCCAAGGCGTGAAAATGCTCAACAAGGTTTTGTGCAATCCCTGTTTTCGGTGTCATTTTAAAGCCTTGGTTTTTGAGCAATCGCCAAGCGGTATCAGTACCAAAATCACCGCAATTTATGGCTTCAATGCGGGGTTCTTTTTCGTCTGGGTTGTGCCATTGGAAAATATAGAAATAATCGCCGTTTTCATTTTTACCTTTGCCGACTAATTCCAGTTTATCGCAGATCCATTTCAAATCTTCCCGCAGCACTTCGCCCGTATCTTTGTCTAGCTTTGGCACAACATAGAAAAGCCCTTCAAGTAGCCCGTTTTCTCTGTAATCAATGTAAGGCGATGTTTTCGGGGCGTTTTGGTCAATGCTGGCTTGTGCGATGATCTTTGCCGTTTCCGCTTCGCCTTTGCGTATGCGCTCAATATAGGGGCTAAAGTTTTCGATTAATTCCCCAGTTGCAACATTATGCAAAGAAACCACTTTTGCGGCGGTTTTGGTGGCTAAATTATGGCAAATTGCTGTGCGTTGGGGTTCGCTTAATTGCCCGCATTCAAACAGTTTAATGTATTCTTGCGTTTTTGGCGCAAGGGTTTGTGCGGGGATATTTTTAAGCGGATTTTCGCCAAAAATATAAGGCTTGAAATCGCAGCCTAATTTAAGCAAGTTTTCATTGAGCATTTGCCATAATGTGCCGTTTCCGTTATCCCACGCTTGCCACGCTTCATCACCAATTAGAATGATTTGATCTTCTTGCGGTTTTGGTTTGGTTGGCTTGTATTTTCTCTTTCCGTTCATCATAACTTAACCTCTGATGTAACCAATTCACTTAATTGAGAATGTATTTCCTCTTGCAGGCTTTCTAAGCGTTTTAGGTAAACTTGTTCTATCTGCGCCATTGCATTTACTCGCTCTAATTTTTCACTAGCGTCTTCACCTAAATTGAATGCCGCTAAAGTTTCATAAAAATAAGGAAATGTTGCTAAGTTTCCTAATTCAGCGCTAAATTGCTCATTCAGTGCTTGAATGTGTTGTAATTTATTTTTCATTCTAGCCCCCTATTTTGGCTAATTTGAGTGGGTAAGCCGTTGATAATGGCTTGCAATGAATGTGTTACGCCACGCAAATTTCCATTATGTAAATACACTTTAGCGGCATTGAAGAAGTGTTCTACAAAGTGAACGCCTAGTTGAGCTTGCTCATCTGTTAATATCTCATCGATATAAAACCTTGCTTCTGTATTTTGTGCATAAGTTGGAATATATGCCGTTAATTCCACGCTTTTTAAGCAATGTTTTGCCTCTTCTAACTGGTTAGCTTTTAGCGCTTTCTTTGTTTCTGCGAGAAAGTGCTCAATGATTTTTACTTTTTCTGTAAGGTTTTCTGGTGTGAGATTACGCATAGCGCACCCCCTTAATGCGGGCAAAGCAAATCGCCTCTTGTGGGGTGAGGTTTAGGAATTGGCGCGCGTGCGCTTCGCTTTTGGCATAGGTTGAAACGTGTAGGCGAGAGCCGACTAATTGGAATTTGTAGATCATTGCTGATAGTCCTTTGGTTGATTGATTAAAGGCTATCGCGAAACTTCTCACGGTTTGGCGATAGCGTGTAGCAGGGTGAGAAACTAGTACCAAAGGAAAACTAGCCAATCGCAAGGATTGCCCACTACACGCCATCATAGAGAGAATTACCGCTGGGCGGTTTTTTTTGGGTGTGTGAAATCTACGAACAAAAAAAGCACGGGTTGGCGTGCTGTTCGCCTTTGGTATATTCAGCTTCTCACGGCTGGCTTTCGATTTTGCGAAAGCGGGGAAAGCATAATTTGAAGCTTGGGCATTTGTCAATAAATATGCGTGAATAATTGAAAATAAGTTGTTATTTTTTCTTATTAGTGTAATATTACTCATTGATTTATGGTTATTTTTAATCATAATGAAACAATCCTTCATAAATCCTTACCTTGTTGGTTATTAAGGGGAACTTAAAGCGCACGATTGGCAGATCACAGGTGCGCTTTTTCTTTGCCTGAATTTTGCCCCGTTCATTTGGGATCTTGTTGCCATTTATGGCTGGGTGTAACCGGTTTAAATACGCCTTTTTTAATGTCGCTTAATTGGGCGGTGATTGTGCCTTTAATATCGCATTCCACGCAGTAAACAAGGGCTTGTGTTACGCACGCGCTGGGGCGTTCTGATGTGCGGATATTTAATGCTTTTCCACATTCTGGGCATTGAATTTTTAAACCTTTCATTTTTTTCCTGCCATTTCTTGCTTGCACATTTCAATTAATTGCTTTTTCTGTGCCGTGGTGAAGCCATTCATTAATTTGAAAAGGTGGGCTCTGAAAGATGCTGGATTTTTTAGCGTATCCTCTCTTTGAATATCCATATAAAGAAAAAACATTACAATTAATTGTTCTTCCATTCCCAAATGAATAAATGCGCGAATAAATTCGATTTGTTCTTTTTTCATTGCGGTGTTTCCTTGTTTGGGTTGTTGTGATCTAACCACGCTTGCACGTCTTCTAATTGCCATAAGCTACGTTTGCCAATTTTGATCGGCTTTGGAAAATCGCCTGATTTGACGAGATGATAGATTTTTGTTCTGCCGCCGATTTTCATTGCTTGTAATTCTTTTAAGGTTAAAAGCGTCATTGTGTTTACTCCTTTAAAATTGGCGTAACCTTGGGCGGTTACGCCGCGAAAATTAGCCTAAAATCACCATTGCGGGATCTATGGCCGCCATTAAGCCCAAATCTTCAACTACATAGCATTCAAAGCGCCAATAGCTCACAACTTCCCGCTTTCTTTCGTCATCTTGTCGGATTGAATAGCGCCCGCTGCGGTTATGCGTGTAAAGGCTTAAATTCTGTAATGTCGTGACTACTGCGCCATAAAGTGGAAATTGTGGCGGGATGAGGGTTTTCATTCCGCCGAATTGGTTAGTGATATAGTGATTTTGCAAACCTGCTTTATCCTGCTCTGCTGGGGTTGCGCTGGTGATCGGCTGCTCTTCCCGTGCCAATAACCCAGCCCCGACTAAAAAGACAAGATCGTTGCGGTTTCTGTGGTGTTCATCTAATTGATTTCTTAGGGCAATGGCTAAGGCATCTAAATTGGCATAATCAGCATTTTCACCAAAGATTTTTAGTTTGCCGTTTTTGCCCGTGGCTTTCACATTTTCAGGCTTTTGCTCGGCAAGCAAAGCTAGCCAGCCTTTATTTACGTCAGAAAGATCAACGGCTGCCGTATTTTGCGCAACGCTTTTACCCGCCCAGCCGATTTGCATAATATTGGCCGCGATTTGGTCTAAAACAAATTCATCAATCAACTGATCAAATTTTTCTGGGTAAAGGTTGAAAACATCTACCATTCCCCATTTCAATGTAATGCCGCTATCTGTTTCATACACTTGATAGCCGTCTTCGTGATCAGATTGTTCAATGATATGGCGTTCTAGGTATTGTCGCCCTGTGATATTGGGCTTGAGAGGCCCGAAAATTTTCCGCCCTTGCTCGTTATGAACGGGGATTGCGTTAATTGCTTTGAGGAAATCAGAACGCTGGGTAATTTTTTCAAGCATTGCTTGAACTTCGTATTTCTCTAGCGAGAAAGCGTCTTTATTGTACTGATCTTCAGCATTAAACTGCTTTGCCTTGTTTTTTCTGTATTGGTGAAGTGCGGTTAAAAAATCCATTGTTTTTCTCCTATCTGTGGTTAGTGTCAAAAAATCAAAAAAGTGTTTTTTCTACGCTCGCCAAAGCCGAAAACTGCTTTTTTTGTTTGCGGGGGGAATGGTAGGAAGAAATGGAAATATTGAATATAAAAAAACCTAGTTTAGAATATTCTAAACTAGGTTTAGATAATTGAAAGGTTTATAGAAATTGTTCAAGATTTCTAATTGGATTCGATTTTCCTCTATATTTTCCTATATTATTTTCCTTTAGATATTTTCTTACAGTAACAAGCGATATCTCAAAATTTTCTTTCAGATAGTTCTTGTTATTTATAAGCTCAACAACGGCTTCAGCAATTCTATCTCTATTTCTACTTGGATAACGTTCAAATATTTTTCTTGCAAGTTCTATTATCTTGTCTTTATTTTTACTTGGTCGCCCTCCTTTGTTTTTATTAGATTGAATTTCTTCAAATTCCTCATTCTGTGCTTCAGCTTGCAAATAATAAGGGACTTCATTTAGTTCAAATATTTTTACCGTGCCTGTATCTAATAAAACGTTTTCTTTTCTAATTAAAGTGGGGTTTATTATTCTTGTAGGATTTTTCCATTCTTCAATAAAATTCTCAAAGCTATTTAGGTTTCTAATTGGTTTCCCACCTTTAATAAATAATTCTAATTCTTCTGGGACGATGAAGATAGAATCTTTATTTAGGGTTATGAGCTGCTTATTATTGAAATTTCTCCCATCAACCACAAAACCGAATCCATTTTCTATATTATCAGCCCTTGAGGGGCGAAAAGTTACCGCTTCAAGGTTTATTATTGGATCTTGCTCATCAATAAGTATTTCTTCAAAATCATTAAAATCAATTGCAAAAAAACCGTTTAATTTTTCAATGTTAGTTCTGATATCAACGTTATATTCATTATTTACCAGCCCATCATAAGTAGGAATTTCATTAACTTTGGAGAAGACTTCTTCTGAATCACTTAAACCATCTTCAGAAATTAAACAATCTTCTTTCATTTGCTCAAAAAACTTTTCAAAATCGAATTCATCCCTTAATATCGCCTTGAATCTTTCTGTTTTTAAAAAGTCGGTTTTACCTTTGTATCCTTGCCAGCAATGAATATCTATATTATATAAATCGTCTAATACATTATTTAGATTTGAATTGTGAATATTTAATTTGAATTCTTTATTGTTAATATTTTCAAAATCAATTCTTACAGAAAGTTCTAATAGCCCCTGATTTGCATAATGTAACAAATCCCCACTTGTTATTATTTGATTTGTTTCTTGGCTTAATTTATCTGCACCTTGTTGCAAACTATACCATTTCCTAGGCGGTAAATTTATTTTTTGCTGTGTCATTTCTACCCTCTCTTGACTATGGTTTTATTTCCATAATTATACTGTTTATTATTACAGTTGTGAAGTGCTATATCGTGCTAGGCGGTGTAAATTGGAATGAGTAAAGAGAGAAAAGCCGCACAAGGCGGCTTAATGGCGTGAATTATTGTTTTTCTTTGAGTTCTTGCAAGCGGCGGCGGGCAAAGAAGCCTGTGCCTAGAGTCTGATATAGAATTTTAGGCTTATCTATTCCTAAAGGGGGTTTTTCGGGATTCTTAATAAATGGTGCCACCTTTTTGCCAAAATATTTTAAAAATCCTTGTTCTACAGTGATATGGATTTGTTTTAGTGTGTTTATCTCTCTCATATCTAAACATTCTACATAAAGACCGCATAGGAAGTTTAGTTTTTTGATAAATTCTTCATCTTTAATAAGTTCCTGTGTAAGCTCAAAAGCATACCTATTTAACTGATTATATATGGATTGCGCTGCTGAAGCTGCTTCGCTGTATTCTTCAAGTTTGAAAATTTCAATTTTATTTTCTGTTTCCTTATTCAGTTTTTCTAATAAGGTGATTTTTCTTGTATTTGAATTAAGTTGATCTGAAAGTTTGTCAAATTCAGCAAAGTCTAGATTTGTGCTTTCTACGTCTAATGAGCCATCTAATTTCTTTTCAAGATCAATATTTTCAGCTTGCAATGCTTGAATAATTGCATTATTGCGATTAATAATTTCTTGTTTCTTTGCGATTTCATCATTCGCTTTTTTTAATGCTTCTAGCGCCTCTTCGTATTCTGCTTTTTTCTGAATAAAGGTTTCGTTTTGGGTTATGGTATTTAGCATAGTTTTTTCTCCGTAGTATTATTTTTCTGGGGATGGTTGGCTTTTATCACTTGAGAAAATAGAAGATATTTTCTCTAATCCTTTTTTGGCTGCTCCTTTAAAATCGCCTTGATTTAAACGGCCTGAAAGGCTAGGATCTTTTTCTGTGCCATCAATTTTTTCTTCAGCTTTATTTGGTTTAGCCTGTGTAGGCTGTGCTTTAGGGTGATTTTCTTTTTGTACTATTTTCTTTGGTTTTGGTTTGCGTTTTTCTTTTTTCTCGCTAACACTATTAGCTTCTTTTAAAATAAAACTTACATTCCAAGCCATAAAGTCATCTTGTTCTACAATATCAACCTCACCGCTGAATTTTACTTCTCTAATGTTCATTGCTTGCGCAGTTCTTGATGAAACTCTATATTTAATTTGTCCACCTGTTCCATCAGTGCCTTCAGCTAAATTAATTAGATCAGTTAGCCATTTTTCCTCTCTATATGGAATCATTCCTTTAACGTGGAGTTCTTTCGCCTTTATCCCTTTATCTGCTTTTTTTGTGCTAGATTTACGGCCACTCATATCCGCTTCTTCTCGTCTAAAAGTACCAGTGATACTTAAATTATGCATAAGAATGGGTTTGCCATTTAATGCAATTAGAATAGCAGGAGATTTTCTTTTTGTTTCAGTTTTTTCAGTTGTTTCAGACATTTTATTTTTCCTTTTTTGTTGGTATAATATTTGCGTTTAATTTAAAACTTTAGATTAAACAAGGGTTCTTGAAATATTCTTATACTTCAAGAAAATAACTATATTAAACTATATCTCGTTTTTTGTTTTCGTGAGCACATAGCCCTAGGTAATAAAATTTATCTAGGGCTATTTATTTAGCTCTTCTTCTTAACTTTTCTTCAATCCAGCTATCCACTTCACTTTCTAACCATACAACACGATTACTTGCAATCATAATACTTTTAGGGAATTTCCCCCCGCGCATATAGTTATAAATGGTAGATTTGCTAAGGCTTGTTCTTGTAATAACTTCATCTAGTGAAATAAAGCGTTCTTTTTTCTCTTTCATTTATACTCCTATAATTTGAACGGCTATAAATGCTATAGCACTTAATTACATAGATAAATATTAGAGGATTTAATAGAGGGATTAAATGAATTTGCCTTGTGATATTAATTATCACAATAACAAGATGAACAAATTAATTAAAATAGCTAGAAAGTTTCCATTGTGCGGGTAAAATCCTACGTCACGTCATACGGCACGAAAAATCCACTCTCCCACCCGCGTTTTTTGTGTCAAAAATTGCCATTTTTTCAGTTAATTTTCAGTATGATTTTTATGTAATTTATTGAAAATAAAGGAAATGTACTCAATTTTTTCCATTTCCTTAACTGAAAAAATTACAGTTAATTTCAGTGAATTTCAGTTAAGAAAAAGCACTAAATAGAACATTAAACAGTTAATTAATTGAAATTAAAGGGAATTTTTGATTTTACGTGAGAGATATGCCAAGAATTTTTTACAGTTAAGAGATTGAACAATGCCAAGAGCCTTTAAAATTTATTGCACAGCTTGCAAAAGCCGAGCAACAATTACAAGAACAGAAAGACCACTTCAAGGCTTTAGCCGTCTTTATTGTTCTTGCAATAATCCAGAATGCTTGCATCGTTTTGTAATGAATTTAGAATTTAGCCATACCACAAGACCAAGCCTACTAGATAAAGACGTTTTTATTAACACACTTATAAGCCAATTTTCGCCAGAAGATAAGGCTAAAATGCTTGCTGCATTACAAAAAGAAACTAGCCCCAATAAATAGGGGCTAAAAATTAGGCTTTAATGGCTTCTATTTTACATTTCTCCACATAATCCCCCCACGTTTGCATAATCTCAATTCTTGATTTCCACTTTTTCGATTTATCATAAGCTGCCCGAACCTTGCCTTTATTTTCGTGTGAAAGACATAGTTCAATAGCTTCAGAAGAAAATACATCAAGATCGTGAAGATAGGTACTAGCAATAGAGCGCAAACCGTGGGCGACTAAAAGCCCTTTAAATCCCATTCGCTTTAGCGCCACATTTGCCGCCTGTGTACTCATATGATTAGTATAAGGTGCGGTGTAGGTTGAGAATACATATTTCCTATTTCCATTATATCGCCGCATTTGCTCTAAAATATATAAGGCTTGAGTAGATAAAGGAACGCTATGCGGCCGTTTTCCTCCTTTCATTTTTTCAGCAGGAATATGTAGCACTTTATTTTTAAAATCAATTTCTGACCATTCAACCCGTACCGCTTCCGCAGAACGCAACATTGTTAATAGCTGCCATTCTATTAAAAGTGCAGTGGGGCGCTGAATATTCGCATTTTGCAATACTTTAAATAAATAAGGTAATTCGCTTGGGGGAATTGTTGGCTGATGCACCGCCTGAATGTAATTAAATTCATTATGAATTCCCCTTAATGGATTTTTAATAATTAATTCCTCATCTTCCGCAAGTTGAAATATCTGATTTAAAGAAACATTAATTTTATAAAGTGTATTAGAATGCTTAAGCGGACTAAGTGCAGAAAAAATAGATTTTAAGCTCACTTCTTTAATGTTCATCTCTCCAACAACGGGGAATATATAAACTTCAAGCCGCCGAAAAGCCTCTTTAATGGTTTGCTCTTTTACCTTTCCTTGTTGCAATCGCCGATCTCGCCATTTAATCGCCAACTCCCTTAAAGTCATCATATCATTCTCCAAGCGCTCAAATTGTGCATTTTTATAACCTAGCGGATCAATATTCTGCACAAGTAGCGTACGATATTCCTGCGCAATTTCTCTAGCTTTTGCCAAAGATAAATCAGGGAATGCCCCTAAACTAACTTTCTTATGCTTCTTAAAGTATTTATAGGCGAAATACCAAATCTTAGCGCCATTAGGCTTTACTCTAATGTAAAGCCCCTGCCCATCAGATTTAATGTATTCTTTCGCCATAGGCTTTAGATTTTGAAGGGTAGTATTGGTTAAAGGTTTAACAATTTTGCTCATATCTCATAACCTTATGAAAAATAAAGGATAATTAACCTTTTAGATCCCTCGTAAAAATCCCTTTAAGGTGAGGGATCTAAACAGGGATCTAAAAAGCACGGATGCAAGCAAACAAAGAAAAACACAAACGAACAAACACGAACAGCAAGCTCTTGTTTTTGTTACATTTTCTATAAATTTTGAACATTGGCGAACGTAAAAGAACAATAGAATGGCGAACGTGGGCGGAGTCGAACCGCCGACCTGTCCCTTAGGAGGGGACTGCTCTATCCTGCTAAGCTACACGTTCTTTTGCGTTTCAGTTTGACACAAATATGTAATGATGAAAAGCACGGGATAAAAAATAAAGTGCGGTGCGAATTTGGTTAATTTTTTAGTAAAAAAAGAATAAAAAAAGAAATAGTATGAGATATGAAAAAAGCCGCTAATTTTCATTAGCGACTCTTAGGAATTTGGCTCCTCCTGCTGGACTTGAACCAGCGACATATGGATTAACAGTCCACCGTTCTACCGACTGAACTAAGGAGGAATAGTGGTGCCTCGAGGCGGAATCGAACCACCGACACGGGGATTTTCAATCCCCTGCTCTACCGACTGAGCTATCGAGGCAACGCATCAGTGGTGCGTATTAAACGATTTTTACCGCGTTAAGTCAATCATTAATTTTAACTTTTTTACGTTTTTTTGTTTGTTTGAATATTTAACAAGCGAAACGCATAGAAATACGGCAAAAATCGCATAAAAAACCAAAGCTACTTCTAATTTTTACCGTCTAACGCGATAACTTTTTTGAGCCTTATCCACCTTAATTAAATAATTTCTTGCTTGTGAAGATGGGTGTGCCGTGGTCAAAATTCGGTACACTTGCTCAGGATATAAGCGGTTGATTTGTTCAATCGCCATATCTTTATCTTCGTGGAACACGCGCAACACCGCACCTGCCCCGCTGTTATACGCAGAAATCATCGCAAAACGCTTAGACGTTGGGTTAGTAATGCCATCTAAATATTTATTTTGTAATAGCCATAAATACGATGCGCCTGCATCAATATTTTTTTCAGGGTCAAACAAATAGCTTTTTGACGGCTGACCACCACGCCCTTTCATTTGGAACACATCTCGCCCTGCCGTATGCGGTACCACTTGCATTAAGCCAATGGCATTAGCATAGCTAATCGCATAAGGGTTAAAGCTAGATTCCGTTTGCATAATGCCTAAAATCAAACTTTCATCAAGGTTGTAGCATCTAGCGGCGCGGCGCACCATTGGTAGGTATTTTTGCGCACGCACGGCAACGTGATTAGCAATCATTGGGATCACCACAAACTGCACCATTCTGCCGTTACTCAAGCGGCGTGTTTGCAATTTATTTTGCACCAGATAATCGGCAAAATTGCCCGCGATAAACTCGTTGGTAATTTGCTGCCCCGCATTATCCACCACTTGCCCTACTAAGAAAGGACGAGAACTTATCGGCACATCACCAGAGGCAAATAAATCAATGCCTTTCGCATCTGATCCCATTAATAACGTATGCACGATAGCATTATGCAGGCGGTTCAAATCTTGCTGTGTTTCAACCGTGATAACCCCTTCATCAAAGCTCACGTGGCTACGAGTGTAATAACTATCGGTGTATTTCACATAGTCTTTACGGCTTGCCACCAACAGCTCATTCACACCCCAAATTTGATCGATATTATGGGAAAATTGCCCCGTCAAAATATCTAACCCCTGCGTATCTTTCGCAAAGGCTTCATCATAATTTATTCCTTTATGGCTTGATCCACTACAAGCAAACAAAAAAGGAATAATTAAAGCAACAACATATTTCTTCATCATTCTTTTTCCGCTGGCGGAACATAGCCTTCAATATGGACATCTTTACCTTCAAATAAGAAATTCACCATTTCTTGCTCTAATAATTGGCGATGTTCGGCATTCATCATATTTAATTTTTTCTCATTAACGAGCATTGTTTGTTTTTTCATCCACTCGCCCCAAGCCTGTTTGCTGATATTATCAAAAATACGTTTGCCTAATTCGCCTGGGTAAAGTTGAAAATCTAGCCCGTCCGCCTCTTGTTTTAAATAGGCACAAAATACCGTTCTTGCCATTATTCTTTTCCTTTTGCTAACTGTAATAAAAGATTTTTGACTGGCATTGCCAGCCCGATTTGATCAGGATTTTGCGGATCATACCAATATTTGACCGCACTTTGTATAGAAGATTCATACTTGCCGTGATTTTCACCCACCTTTTTCCAATCTGAGCGATTAGCGTCCTCGCCGTGATATTCCTGTTTCACATAAATCGGGTGAATCATTAAGTGAAAATGGCTAAAGGTATGGCGAAAAGCTGGCCATTCCTGATAAAAATCCACGTTTTGACGAGCCAAATAAGCCAGTAAATCCTGCTTGCTGTCAAATTGTGGAAAACAATACAAACCGCCCCATAAGCCCGCATTTTCACGCTGTTCTAAGGCCACTTTACCTTGTTGCTGCCAAATTAAGAAATAACTTTGTCGCTCGGGTAAGGTTTTCTTTGGTTTCTTCGCAGGATAATCTTGCCAATTTTGTTGCAAATTTGCACCGCACTTTGCAGATAAGGGACAAAGGGCACATTTCGGTTTCGTGCGTGTACACACCATCGCACCAATATCCATCATCGCTTGATTAAAATCTGCCACACGCTGTGTTGGCGTAACTTCTGTACTTAACTGCCAAAGTTGATTTTCCACTTTTTTCTCACCAGCCCAGCCTTCAACCGTAAAATAACGGGACAGCACACGTTTCACATTGCCATCTAAAATAGGATAAGGGGCATTTAAGCAAGAAGATAAGATTGCCCCCGCCGTGCTTCGACCAATGCCTTTTAACGCCTGTACTTGTTCAAATTCAGTGGGGAAATTGCCCTGATACTGATCGCGAATAATTTGTGCTGATTGGTGCAGATTTCTTGCCCGTGCGTAATAGCCCAAGCCCGTCCACAAATGCAGCACTTCATCAAGGGGCGCATCGGCAAGATCAATGATGGTAGGAAACCGTTGCATAAAGCGTTCAAAATAAGGAATCACCGTGGCAACTTGAGTTTGTTGTAACATTACCTCGGACAGCCAAACGCCATAAAGGGTTTTATTTTGCTGCCAAGGCAAATGCTTACGTCCAAATTGATCGTACCAAGCTAGAACAGATTTTGCGAAAGGCGCAGTGGCGGAAGATTGAGCTAATAGCATAAATACAATAGATAAAAGAATGAAAAAGCGCAGTGTATCATAGGCAAAATTTATCTTGCAAAAGAATTGCGAACGGAAATGCCATAAGGGCAAAACAAAAGTGCGGTGAAAAATGTCGAGATTTTTCACCGCACTTATTTTTAGCCCATTAAAGTTTTTCCACTAACTCCACTGCTGCGCCAATATAAGTGGCAGGGGTGAGTTGTTGTAAGCGCTGTTTTTCGTGCGCTGGAATGGCTAACTTCTCAATGAACTCACGCATTGCTTGCTCATCAACGCGTTTTCCGCGCGTCAGTTCTTTCAATTTTTCGTATGGCTTTTCAATGCCATAACGGCGCATTACGGTTTGAATTGGCTCAGCCAGCACTTCCCAGTTTTGGTTGAGTTCATCACGCAAATGCTGCTCGTTCACTTCAAGTTTGCTAATGCCTTTTCTGGTGGCAGCATAGGCGATTAAACAATAGCCCAAGCCCACGCCCAAATTACGCAATACGGTGGAATCCGTTAAATCACGCTGCCAGCGAGAAATTGGTAATTTCGCTCCTAAATGCCCCATTACTGCGTTTGCAATGCCCAAATTGCCTTCTGAGTTTTCAAAATCAATTGGGTTCACTTTGTGTGGCATTGTTGATGAGCCAATTTCCCCAGCAATAGTACGTTGTTTGAAGTGATTTAAGGCAATATAGCCCCATAAATCGCGATCAAAATCAATAATAATGGTGTTGAAACGCGCAACGTTATCAAACAATTCGGCAATGTAATCGTGCGGCTCAATTTGCGTAGTGTAAGGGTTCCATTTAATGCCGAGCGAAGTAACAAATTCTTCGCTAAATTGATGCCAATCTACATCAGGATAGGCGGATAAATGGGCATTGTAGTTTCCTACTGCACCGTTGATTTTGCCAAGAATTTCAATCTCTTGCAGTTGTTTGAACTGACGTTTTAAGCGATATACCACATTCGCCATTTCTTTCCCAACGGTGGACGGAGAAGCAGGCTGTCCGTGGGTGCGAGAAAGTAATGGGATCGCTTTGTATTCGTGCGCTAGGCGCTCAATTTCAGCAATCAATTTCTGCCATTCAGGCAAAATCACTTCTTCGCGCGCTGTTTTCAGCATTAAGGCGTGGGAAAGGTTGTTAATATCTTCAGAAGTACAAGCAAAATGGATAAACTCACTCACTGCGGCTAATTCTTCAAGAGCTGTGGTTTTTTCTTTCAAAAAATATTCCACCGCTTTCACATCGTGGTTGGTGGTTTTTTCAATTTCTTTGATACGCTGCGCGTCCGCTAAACTGAAATTCGCCACAATTTCATCAAGGTAATCGTTTGCTTTTTGCGACAAAGAAGGCACTTCTTGAATTTGTGCAGTCGCCGCCAATTTTTGTAGCCAACAAACTTCGACCGTAACACGGAATTTGAGCAAACCAAATTCGCTAAAAATAGCACGCAAAGCCGTTGTTTTGTCTTGATAACGACCATCAATCGGGGAAATCGCGGTAAGTGCGTTTAATTCCATAAGAAAGAACTCCTAAAGGGTTGAGTAAATTTGTTGTGCCGTTGTGGCGATTTTGCCACGGGAAAAAAGAAACTGGTATTTTTTGCCGCCCACTTGACGCCATAGCACCGCCGAGCGAATGCCTGCCAATAGACTTGCGCGAATACGGTGCTGAATGCCTTGTTGTTGCAAATAATCTGGCGCGCCAAGCACCTGAATACGGCTACCGAGCGGGCTGATGACGTCCACATAAATGCTGGCAAGATTGCTTATCATCTGCTCATCAAGTAAATCATAAAAATTGAGCTGTGAAGGCAAATAGGCGATGCGTTGTGCCAATTCCGCCTTTGCTTTTGGCGATTTACTCAGCTTGCCCTCCAACGCCAGCAAGCTCACCCAGTAGCGCGTTAGCTCTGCATCTCTACCATTGAGCTGTTCCATTAAGGTTTCTAAACCTAACTTTAAATTTCGTGCATCACCGCCATACACGGCAAGCACATTTTCTGGTGCTGTTTGCAAAAGGCTTTGTAAACTATGTTTGAAGGCTTGTGAGTCAGCATCGCCATTATGAGCGAATTGTTGAACCAATTTCGTTGCTTGACATACCCCTGATAAAGCTAAAGTAATTTCGTAATAATCTGCCATATTTGTAAAGAAAAAATCTCATAAAAAAGTCATCTGCAATATAGCATTTTTCCCTTTTCTTTGAAAGGCAAACAAATAAATGACAAGCTACCAAAATGGTATTCTGCGCAATGAAATGTCTAATTCAAATGAAGAAATGACTATTTAATTTTAATCTCTCGAAACCCTAATTGTATACTTAATATGTTTTAAATTTGTCACAATAGTAAATGTCATAATAACTAATAATGCCCAAGCACTCCACTTACTAATATGAACCATAGACCAAGCCCCTATTTGATGTGGATACAACCAAATACCTGCGAAAGTACTAATATTTTCAGCCAACCAGATGAAAAAACCAATTAAGCCAAAAGCGACTAATAATGGCATTTTTCGAGGCACATCATAAGGGGTAAATAGAACAGTGGTTCGTACATATAACCCCAATACAAAAGCGGCAAGATACCAACGATAATCACCAATATAATGATGAGTAAAAAAATTTAAATAAATCGCCAATGCAGATAATGTTGCCAACCAATAAGGAGGATGGCTTTTTATGCGTAAATCAAAAAGTCGCCATGCTTGAATAATATAACTCCCCACTGCGGCATACATAAACCCAGTGAAAAGAGGCACACCCATTACTTTTGTGTAAGCAAAATCTGGGTAAGACCAAGATTGGATATGACTAGAGGTTTTAAATACTTCTAATATAAAACCAACTAAATGAAATAGCGTGATAGATTTTACTTCATCCCAAGTTTCTAACCTAAAATAGAGCATTATGGCTTGAACAAAAATCGCAAAAATGAGAAGTAAATCATAACGAGGAATACCAAATGCCCCCTCTCTTGGAATACTAAACATTGCAATAAAAAATAACCCTGCAAATAAACAGGCTCTCGCCTCTTTTAAACCAAAAAAGAAAAACTCTATCCCAAATCGCTTAATACCATGGATAGAAGTATTTTTTGCGTGATGACATAGCCAAAGATCAATTTTATTTAACATTTATAAAAATTTCTTTTCTTCTACCTTAAAATTAGGGGCTGTAGTAGATTAGCCCTAAATTTCACACCATTTTCGCAATATTTTTAACTGCTCTTTTGGTGTCCCAAAGTTAAACCGAAATTCACATTCCTTCAAGAATAAAGGAAAGTTTTTTCGGTTAATTCCATTATATTTTCGCAGTATCCGCTTCGCCTGATTCCAAAAATTTTCAATGCCATTAATATGATTTTGTTTCACCGCAAATAGCTCGGAATGATTGATTCGTTCGTGGTGAAATTCACTCACATCAAGCGCATCATAACTGCGATAAGTGTCCGTATAAACCCAGCTATCAGGCTTGATTTTTCTTTTAATAACAGGGAGTAATGTTTCACTCTTGGTGTTTTCAACCATAACAGTAAATACCTTTCCTTGTCGTTTTAGTAACCCAAAAACAGCAACTTTTCCAGCTGCTCCTCGTCCTCGTTTTCCCTTTCGATGACCACCAAAATAGCTTTCGTCTAGTTCAATTTCCCCCTCAAAAATCTCGTTAACTTCAAGGGATAAATGATAGCCAATCACAAGCCTGATTTTATGGTAGAACAAAGCGGCTGTATTCGGTTGAATATCTAGCAAATTTGCTGCTGTTCTTGCAGTAACTTCTGCGACAAAAAACTCAAGCAGTTTTTTCTGTATGGATTTCTTTAATTTACAATATGTTATCTTCATTTTTGTAGTATAGCATTGTTGCTAATCTACTACAGCCCCTAACCTTTTTATTATAAATAAAGCCGCCAAGCAATATTGACGGCTTTAACTTACTCCCCCGATCGATTCTCTTCCCCTGGTTGCCAATCAACCTTGCCGCCTGCGAGCAGGGTGAGCATCATTGATTTGGTTTCTTGTTCGAGCTCTTTGGCGCGGGCGATCATTCGTTCGTTGCTAAATACGGAAATTTCAGGATCGTAAAGACTTGCCATTTCCGCTAAGCCGTGGCGATCGCGGTGGTAGTAAAATTCTGCGATTTGTTTGGCTTTTTCTTTGTCCATACCAAGCTGTTCTAAGGCTAAACGGCCGCTGCGGATCGCGGAGTCGAAAGTTTCTCGCACAATATTTCTTGCCCCAGCACGGTATAAATCATAAACATGGCGGCGATCATAAGCACGGGTGATAATCGGTAAATTTGGGTAAAAGTGATGTGCGAAGTGGGCGATTTGTATAGCTTGTTCTTTGTCATCAAGGGCAATAACCAATAATTTGGCTTTCGCAATGCCCGCAGTTTCCAACAAGTCAGAACGAGAGCCATCGCCAAAATAGGTTTTTAAACCAAAACGTGATAAGCCTTCCACCAAGGTAGCATCGTAGTCAATTACCGTAGGCTTGTAGCCACAACTCATTAACATTCCGCTGATAATTTGACCGTAACGTCCGTGGCCGATAATAAGGACGTCATTTCGATCTTCAATGGTGTCGTTTTCGCGCTGTTGTTGGTGGCTTGCGCGCGGTACGATCAGTTTATCGTAAGCAATAAATAAGAAAGGCGTGAGCAACATTGAAATGGCCACGGCAAGCAAGAGTTTGTCGGTGATTTCTCTTGGTAGAATGCCATTTTGTTGGCTGAAAGAAAGTAGCACAAAACCAAATTCTCCCGCTGGTGCTAGGCTTAGGGCGAATAAATTACGGTTAAGGCGATCCAAACGGAATATTAACCCCAGCCCCCATAAGACAATGGCTTTGATGAGAATAAATAATAGCGTGATGCCTAAAATCACCGTGAAGTCATTGAATAATAAGCTGAAATTAATATCTGCGCCTACGGTGATGAAAAACAAACCAAGCAATAAGCCTTTGAATGGTTCAAGATTGCTTTCTAGTTCGTGGCGATATTCACTATTTGCCAATACCACGCCTGCTAAGAATGTGCCTAAGGCTGGCGAAAGGCCGATAGCCGACATCATCGCTGCAATGCCGATCATCAATGCTAAGGCAAATGCGGTGAAAATTTCACGGGTTCTTGATGCGGCAATATAGCGGAAAATCGGACGCGCGAGAAAATAGCCGCCAAAGATAATCGAACCAATCACGCTAAAGGTGATCAGGGTTTTGACATAATTATTCACCCCGTCTAATAAATTGTCTGAATGTTGCTTCGCGCTATGCAGACTATCAATCAATTCAGGCGAAGCAAGCATTGGCAAGAACGCTAAAATCGGAATGATGGCAATATCTTGGAATAACAGCACGGAAAAACTGCTTTGCCCCCCGGGACTATTCAGCAAATGCTTTTCCCCCAAGGTTTGCAACACAATCGCGGTGGACGATACTGCCAACACACAGCCAATGGCAATGCTCATTTCCCAGCTAAAATTAAGCAAATGGGCAACACCTGCAATCGCGCCAATAGATAGAATGACCTGCAAGCCCCCCAAGCCGAGCAATTTAGTGCGTAGCGCCCATAGCATTTTAGGATCAAGCTCTAAACCGATTAAAAATAACATCATCACCACGCCAAATTCAGCAACGTGTTGCACGCGTTCGGTTTCCTGTCCGACTAAGCCTAAAATTGGCCCAATCGCCACCCCTGCCAACAAATAGCCTAGCACTGAGCCTAATCCCAAACGTTTGGAAACTGGCACAGCCACCACGGCGGCAAAGAGATAGATAAACGCGGAAGTCAGTAATGATGTCATAAGCAAACCTATTGTCTATGGATAGTCTTGATATTGTACTTGATCTAGCGAGAAATCCTAAACGCAAGTGCGGTGCTTTTTCCGAAAAAAATAAAGGCTGTCTTGCTGCTCGCTTTTTTAACTTATTGATTATGCCAAGAAAATTAACCTGCAAAAAATTTCATAAAAAAACACCGCACTTGATTTTTATCATAAATATTGACTAGAGCCCTGTACAAAAACAACGTAAAATCATCGTGTCTTTGTCATCATTTATAGAACCTAAAAGGAGAAAATATGGATAGAAGAAAATTCCTGCGTCTTGGCGCATTAAGTTTATTCAGTGTAAACAGCTTATCGCTCAATGCGGCGGAGCAAAATACTGCGGTAGCGTTACGCATTATTGCCACCACGGATATTCACGGTTTTTTGACGGATTTTGATTATTACAAAGATGCGCCTACGGATAAATTTGGTTTTACCCGTGCAGCAAGCCTGATTGCAAGCGCACGTCAAGAAGTGAAAAACTCGGTGTTAGTGGATAATGGCGATTTAATTCAAGGCAACCCGATTGCCGATTATCAAGCCGCCAAAGGGGATAAAGAAGGCAAGCCAAATCCGTCTATTTTAGCCCTAAATGCAATGCACTATGATGTGGGAACGATCGGCAACCACGAGTTCAACTATGGTTTAGATTATTTAGATCGTGCCATTAAGCAAGCCGACTTCCCTATTATCAACGCCAATGTGGTGAAAGCCAGCGATGACCAACCTTATTTCCAACCTTATTTTATTCAAGAAAAAAGCGTAACAGATAATGCGGGCAACAAGCATCAAATCAAAATTGGTTATATTGGTTTTGTACCACCACAAGTGATGGTTTGGGATAAGGCTAATTTAGAAGGCAAAGTGAGAGCCTACGATATTAAGAAAACCGCAGAAAAATATGTGCCAATTGTGAAAGCACAGGGTGCTGACATTATTGTTGCACTGGCGCACACCGGCCCTTCCGATGAACCTTATAAAGAAGGTGAAGAAAATGCCGCTTTCCATTTAGCCGATGTAAAAGGCATTGATGCTGTAATCTTCGGCCATTCGCACCGCTTGTTCCCAAATAAAGAATTTGCTAACAGCAAAGGGGCGGATATTGAAAAAGGCACAATGAACGGCGTGCCAGAAAGTATGGCGGGCTATTGGGCAAATAATATCAGCGTGGTGGATCTCACCTTAAATCAACATAATGGTAAATGGTTTGTTACTGACGGCCGTGCAGCCTTGCGTCCGATTTATGATGCCGATAAGAAAAAAGCCCTTGTGGGCAATCACCCTGAAGTTGCGGCATTACTTGCGCCAATCCACGAAGCCACTCGTGCCTTTGTAGCACAGCCGATTGGAAAAGCCTCTGACAATATGTATAGCTTCCTTGCCTTGTTCCAAGATGATCCAACGGTACAAATCGTAAACCAAGCGCAACAAGCTTACGCTGAAAACGTGGTGAAAAATCTGCCTGAGCTAGCAGGTATTCCAGTGTTGAGTGCCGCTGCGCCATTTAAAGTCGGTGGACGTAAAAACGATCCAAGCGCTTATGTAGAAGTGGATAAAGGCGATCTCACTTTCCGCAATGCGGCAGATCTCTATCTCTACCCAAATACCTTAGTGATTGTCAAAGTTAGCGGCGCAGAACTCAAACAATGGCTTGAGTGCAGTGCGGGAATGTTTAACCAAATCGATCCAAATAGCGACAAACCACAATCCTTGTTAAATTGGAACGGTTTCCGTACTTACAATTTCGATGTGATTGACGGAGTAAACTATGAAATTGATGTTACCCAACCTGCCCGTTATGACGGTGAGTGCAAGCTCATTAATGACAAGGCATCGCGTATTGTCAATCTCACCTATCAAGGCAAGCCAGTGCAAGATAGCGATCAATTCTTAATTGCGACCAATAATTATCGCGCTTATTCCGGCAAATTCCCTGGCACGGGTGATGCCCATATCGTCTTTGCTTCCCCTGATGAAAATCGTCAAATTTTGGCAAACTACATCAGCCAAACCACCAAAGAAAAAGGCGAAGTGATCCCTTCTGCGGATAATAACTGGAAACTTGCTCCAATCACCACTACTCAACCATTGAAAGTACAAGTGGAAACGTCCCCAAGCGACAAAGCAAAAGCCTTCATCAAAGAAAAAGCGCAATATCCAATGGATTACGTTGGGCAAGATGAACTAGGCTTTGCGGTTTACCAAATAAATTTAAACAAAAAATAGACCGCACTTTCATTTTTACACCATGGCGATGCTAACCCATCGCCATTTTTCACAATGATACTATTTAAGGAGTGAATATGACATTATCAACATTACCTTTGCACGCTGACACTGTGGGCAGTTATTTACGCAGTGCGGTGCTGAAACAAGCCCGTGAACAATTCAACGCTGGCGAAATTGATCGTGCCACCTTAACCCGTATTGAAGATCAAGAAATTGAAAAATTAGTCCAAGCACAGTTAGATGCCGGTTTAAAAGTGCTTACTGATGGCGAATATCGCCGCTCATTTTGGCACATTGATTTTCTTGAAAATTTAAACGGCATTGAAGGCTATGAGCCTGAACACGGTTATAAATTTAATGGCGTTGAAACCCGAGCTTATAACACACGCTGTTGTGGCAAAGTGTCGTGGAATCCTAATCACCCTTTTATTGAGCATTTCAAAAAGCTCAATGCTATTGTGGCTGGGCGTGGCATTGTGAAATACACCATTCCAAGCCCAAACCAGTTAATGTACCCCGTTCAGTGGGATCACGGTGTGTATGCCAGCCGCGCAGAATTTGCAAAAGACGTACAACAAGCCTATAAAGATGCCATTCAAGCCTTTTATCAAGCAGGTTGCCGTTATTTACAATTTGATGATGTTTATTGGGGCTCTTTGTGCAACAATCACGACAAACCTGAATTTGCCGCAGATAAAGCCCAAGCCTTGGAAAATATTCAAGTGGTACTTGCTGATAAACCCAAAGATATGATCATCACAACCCACGTTTGCCGTGGCAACTTCCGTTCAACTTATTTATTAAGTGGCGCTTATGATCCTGTTGCCCCTGAGCTATTCGGTCAAACACAATATGACGGCTATTTCCTTGAATATGATGATGAACGCTCTGGTGGATTTGAGCCCTTAAAATATTTCGCTGGCAATAAAGGACGTGTTGTACTTGGCTTAATCAGTTCTAAATTTCCAACCTTAGAAGACCCTGCCACAGTAAAAGCTCGCATTGCCGAAGCCGCTCAATATGTGCCACTTGAGCAACTCTGCCTTAGTCCACAATGCGGTTTTGCCTCCACCGAAGAAGGCAATATTATGACAGAGCAAGAACAATGGGCGAAAGTGCGTTTAGTTGAGCAAATTGCCGCTGACGTTTGGGGCGAAGACTAATCTTTACGATAAACGCTTCTTTTCAAAAGTGCGGTGAAAAAACACCGCACTTTTTCTTTTACCAATTTCTTAATCTGTGATCTTGCTCACGCGGGGTTTATGATTTTTGTCATATCTGCCTTTAACGCTCTCCTTTAAACTGTCAGTAACTATTTATTCATACCAATATTGGGAGGAAAATATGCAGTTTAACTGGAGCGTAGATGGCAGTATTGTCGGGCTTTATATTTTGTTAAGCCTTGTTGTCGGTATTATTGTGCGGAAATATGTAAAGAATGTGAATGATTTCTTGGTGGCAGGCAGAAATGTGGATTTACACGTTGGGATTGCATCTTTAGCCGCCACTGAGTTTGGCATTATAACCTGTATGGCGGCAGCACAGCTTGGCTATAAATACGGTTTTGCGGGAGCCACAGTGGGGTTAATTATGACCATTGTAATGTTCACCGTAGGGAAAACAGGATTCTGTATTGAACCTTTACGCAAAGCTGGTGTGGTAACCATTCCAGAGTTTTTTGAACATAAGTTTGGAAAAAAAGTTCGTTGGGCTGCCGGTGTGGTAATTGTGCTTGGTGGCTTGCTTAATATGGGCGTTTTTTTACGCACTGGTGGTGAATTTTTAGTTGCTGTGGCTGGGCTTAAACCAGAATATTTAGAAATCACGATGACAATTTTATTGCTTGTGGTAGCGTTATATACCATTTTAGGTGGAATGCTCTCCGTTCTGGTTACAGATTATATGCAGTTTATTTTAATGAGTGTTGGCTTGGTTCTAACCACTTGTACGATTTTCTATCAGGTGGGCTGGGATACGTTATTTGATACTGCAATTTCTAATTATGGTGCTGGTGGTATTAATCCTTTTGTTAATCCTAATCTTGGTTGGCAATATGTGCTTTACACTGCTTTAGTGCTTACTGCGACAGTACTTACTTGGCAAACAATGGTTTCTCGTGTGTTGTCAGCAAAAGATGCGAATGTTGCGAAAAAAATGTACACACGCACCAGTTTATTTTATATCGTACGTTCATTAATCCCTGTTATGTGGGGTGTTGCCGCGTTAGCTTTTGTGAGTTTAGAAAGTGTGGGCGGAAAACCAATCCAAGCAATGCCAACAATGCTTTCTATTGTGATTCCAACAGGGATCATTGGTTTGCTTGTCGCAGCTATGTTGGCGGCAGATATGTCCACAAATTCCTCTTATTTATTAGGTTGGGCAAGTGTTATTTACAATGACGTATTGATTATTTTCCATAAAAATAAATGGTCAGAACGTAAATCTATTGCTGTCAATCGCGTATTAGTGGCATTAATTGGGGTTTTCTTACTGTTCTATGGGTTGTGGTATCCATTAAAAAGCGACCTATGGGTATATATGACACTCACTGCAACTATTTATTCCGTTGCGGTTTCCACCCTGTTAATTTCAGCTTGTTATTTCAAAAAAGCCAATAACTGGGGGGCTTATGCAACCATCGTTGTGGGTGCTTTAACGCCACTTTCTTACTTAATCGCACAGCAGATTCCTGCACTTGAACCTATTGCGGCAAAAATTGGCCCTTATTATTCTGGTATTACTGCGTTTGTCTTTGCTTGGATTGCAATGATTGTTGGTTCATTATTAAAAAATGCGTTACGCAAATAAGGGGGAAATATGACAGATTTAATCATTCTCTTTTGGAAAGGACTCATCTTATTCGGGCTAAGTTGGTATATTTGCACGATTTTTATTGTTGGTTTTAAAGGCTTTCAAAATATCAAAACGATGTTAGGAGTAGGCAATAATGAAAAAAACTAACGTCGTTTTAATTGTTGCCGATGATTTAGGCTATTGGGCGCTTGGTTGCTATGGGAATAAAGAGGCGATTACGCCCAATATTGATAAATTAGCGCAGCAAGGTAAAAAATTTAACCATTTCTTTTGTGTTTCCCCTGTTTGCTCCCCTGCAAGAGCCTCAATTTTTACCGGCAGGATTCCTTCTCAACACGGAATTCACGACTGGTTGGAAGAATGGGAAAATGGTGCGACTACAGAACATTATTTAAAAGGGCAATCAACTTTTGTAGATCGCTTAAAACAGCATAATTATCTTTGTGCAATGAGTGGCAAATGGCATTTAGGTATGGCAGATACTCCACAATGTGGTTTTGATTATTGGTATTCCCATCAGCGTGGCGGCGGCCCTTACTTCAATGCGCCAATGTACCGAGATGGTATATTAATTGAAGAACCCGACTACATTACAGATAAAATCACCGATTATGGGCTAGACTTTATTGAGAAAGTACATAATGCCGATCAGCCATTTTTTCTCAATCTAAGTTATACCGCCCCACATTCCCCTTGGGATCGAAAAAACCACCCACAGGAAATACTGGATCTTTATGCAGATTGTCAATTTGCATCTTGTCCACGCGATCCTTATCACCCTTGGAAAATTTATGAAACCTTTGAAGGTGATGAACAAGAACGATTAGAAGTGTTAAGGGGATATTTCGCAGCCTTAACCGCAATGGATTTTAATATTGGAAGAATTATCACCGCACTTGAGGAAAAAGGCATTTTAGAAAACACGCTAATCATTTTCACCAGTGATAACGGTATGAATATGGGACATCACGGTATTTTTGGTAAAGGGAATGGCACAAGCCCTGTGAATATGTTCGACACGTCGGTAAAAGTGCCGTTTATTCTTTATCACAAAAATCATTTATCAACCGGTGAAATAGATAACCTGCTGAGCCATTATGATTTCCGCCATACCTTGTTGGAATACCTCAATATCAGTGATGAAGATCAGGCACAGGTGCGTTATCCAGGAAAAAGTTTCGCGACTTTATTAAAACAAGATCCCGCGGATTCACGAGAAGAAAATCATCTTGTGATCTTTGATGAATATGGTCCAACCCGAATGATCCGCAATCGATCTTTTAAATATATTCATCGCTATCCTGATGGGCCTTATGAATTTTATGATCTGCGTAACGATCCTGATGAACACCATAACCAAATTGATAACCCAGATTATCAACAGCAGATCGCCCAAATGCGGCGTGAGTTAAACCGGTGGTTTAATCAATATATCAATAAAGAAATTGATGGTGCAACCTTGCCTGTTTACGGCGGCGGACAGCGTACGCTTGCGGGCGAATGGGGCGGCTATGCCGAAAACACGTTCAACAAATATACAAGCGATTTTGTTTTTTCCGCAGAGGGAAAGCTACAGCAAAAATCTGATGTAAAAGTGAAAGAAAAAATTCAGTAAAGCAGTAACATAAACGCGAAAGATAAAAAGTAGGAAACCATTTCCTACTTTTTTATTGCCTTGCAATTATTTTATCACTAACGCTGCAGCGCCTTTTACGCCAGCGGAATCAAGCAGTTGGCTTGGTTTAATTTGCAGGTTTTGTAGGGATACGCCTAAGGCATAGTGCGGTAGGAATTTTTGTACTTTTTCGATGATGAAATCGGCGGATTTTGCGACTCCACCAGCCAATACAATAAGTTCAGGATTAAAAATATTAATCAGCACGCCTAAGCCGTAAGCCAAATATTTTGCGAAACTATCTACCACTTGCAGCGCGAGATGATCGCCTTTTTTGGCGTATTCAAAAATATGATGAGCTTGCAGAGAATCTAAATCCGTGGAAAAACGTTGGAAAAACTCACCGCACTTTTGTTTATCTGTTTCTGGAGCGCTAAGAAGTTTTTTGGCTTCCCGCACTAATCCTGGGGCGGAAGTATAAGTTTCCAAGCAGCCTGTTAAACCGCAGCCGCATTTCATTCCTTGTTCGTTCACCATAATATGGCCAAATTCGCCCGCGCAGCCGCCCGAACCAGACAACACCTTGCCGTTGAGTAAAATGCCTGAAGCAATGCCCGTGCCAATTGGCACAACAATAAGATTCGCCACGCCTTGCCCAGCGCCGAATAAATGTTCACCCAAGGTAATGGCTCGCACATCGTTTTCCACCACCACATTTTTGTGAGAAATTTCTTCCATTAATTGCTTGGCATTGAAATCATTGCCCCAAGAAAAATTGGCCGCAATTTTAACGATCGCTTGATCCACCACTGGGCCTGGAATTCCCAAGCCGATGCCAGCTAATTGTGCTTCTGAAAGTTCATTTTGCGCAAGCAAATCCAAAATGGTCTGCCAAATGCGAGAAAAAGTGGATCTTGCCCCTTGCTGAGATAAAGTCGGAATGCTCTGTTCTGCAAGAATATTAAAATGGTTGTCTAAAATGCCAATTTTTGTGTTTGTGCCGCCAATGTCCACGCCTGCGTAATATTTCATCATCAACTCCATTTATTTTGCTAATCTTAAATTTCAACATAACTGATTTAGCCAATGCAGACTATGATAAATATCATAGTCTTGCCGTGATGAAGATCACAATTTAATAAAATAGGAAGTGGATTAAAATTTAGGCATAAAAAATCTGCCCATAATGAGCAGATTTTATAGGAATAGAGCTAAAATTAGTTTTTCGCTGCTGCGGCCGCTTTAACGATCACGGCAAAAGCTGGCGCTTTTAATGACGCGCCGCCCACTAATGCGCCATCAATGTCTGGCTGGGTGAATAATTCTGCGGCGTTAGCATCATTGACTGAACCACCGTATTGAATGATCACTTGGTCTGCCACCGCTTGAGATTTTGCTGCGATATGGCCACGAATAAAGGCGTGAACCGCTTGCGCTTGCGCTGGAGTCGCTGATTTGCCTGTGCCGATCGCCCAAATTGGCTCATAAGCAATGACTGCGCCGTTGAATGCTTCCACGCCTAATGCGTTGATCACGGCATCAATTTGGCGAGCGCATACTTCTTCCGTTTTGCCTGCTTCGTTTTCAGCTTCTGATTCACCAATACATAACACTGGCACTAAACCTGCTTCTTTCAGTGCGGCAAATTTTTTCGCAATAAATTCATCGCTTTCTTTGTGGTAAGTACGGCGTTCAGAATGGCCGATGATGATGTATTTCGCACCAAAATCTTTTAACATTGCAGTTGAAATATCACCGGTGAACGCACCTTGTACGTTTACATCAACATTTTGCGCGCCTAAGGCAATTTGGCTGCCTGCAAGGGCGGCTTCAGCTTCGGCTAAATACATCACTGGCGGTGCAATTGCCACATCACAACCATTTACGCCCGCTAATTCTGCTTTTAAGCCTTCGATTAGCTCTTTGGTAAACGCTTTGCTACCGTTTAACTTCCAGTTACCCATAACTAAAGGACGACGTGCCATAATTTTTCTCCATAGTAATTAACAAAAAATAACCGCATTACTATATCAAATTTTTTCTGCGCTTCCGTTGATTTTAGGCAAATTTGAAAAAATTTTTTGTGAAAAGATGATTATTGTGCATTAAAAAGCTACAATCTACTGTATGGATTTCACAAAAAATCATCAATATGAAAATTTTTAAAGCTGAACAATGGAATTTAGAGCTATTGCTGCCCCTTTTTGAGCAATATCGACTTTCACAAGGTATGGCGGAAAATCCTGACCGCACCTTAACCTTTCTCACCAACCGTATTCGCTTTAGTGAAAGCATTTTCTTCCTTGCGGTGGACGCTCAAAACCAAGCGCTTGGTTTTATTCAGCTTTATCCTCGCCTTTCTTCCTTACAACTGCAACGCTATTGGCAACTGACGGATATTTTTGTGCTGCCACAACAAAATTCTACGGAAATTTACACCGCACTTATTGCCAAAGCCAAAGAATTTGTGCGTTACACACAATCTACACGTTTGGTGGTGGAGCAAGATCCGCAGCAGCAATCCTTGCTAGAAATGGCGGGCTTTCGCGCCAATCCCGAAAAGCAGATTTTTGAACTTCGGTTGTAATCAAAGGTCTAATTTTCACCTTAATCACAATCCAATTTGGAGAACTATAATGAAATCAGTAAAACACATTCTTTCTGCCTTAGTGGTTGGCTCAGCGGTGTTGGCTAGCGTGCCAAGCTATGCGGCAGACTGCGCAGTCACTAACGTAAAATTTAAAAAAGGCGCATCATCAGCCAATTACAGCGGTAAAATCAAAGGCTGGCAATGCCGCAGTTATGCGTTTTATGCTAAAGAAGGGCAAACCTTAACCGTAAACTTAAGAGCCAAAGGCGCAGCGGAAGCCATTATCTACGGCGAAGATGATTTCGCACCAAACACGCCATATATTTTACCAAGAACAGGGCGCTACGAAGTGCGCGTGCTACAACCGAAAGCACAGTCCATCAAAAAACTTACATCAAGCTATAAGATGAATATTAAAATTCAATAAGCTAATGCTCTAAAAAGAAAAAGTGCGGTGGAAATTTGTTAAATTTTTTCACCGCACTTTTTTATTTCTTCAATTTAACTTAATAAGCCACTAACACTTCTTTTTCGCTGATAGTGTCGCCGTAAACAGGCAATAAGGTTTTGTCGTAAGCTTGTTTTAACACGCCCTCTTTACCTAATTTTTCAATTTCTTGATCTAACCACGCGAGCAATCCAGTATCACCTTTTTTCACTGCTGGCGCGATAAAATCTTGATCACCAAGGGTTTTAATACCAACGGTAAAACCTGGGTTTTCTTTTGCCCAAGCAAACAGCAAGGTGTTGTCGTGGGCGAGTGCATCACCGCGTCCATCTCTTAAGGCTTCAAAGGTTTCCGTGTTTTGTTCAAATTTTAATAATTTGATGTTCGGATAATGTTTGCTGAAATAAGCATCTGCCGTGGTACCTTTGTTCACCAATAAGGTTTTGCCTGCTAGTTGATTGATGTCGGTGATAACCGCGCCGTCTTTTGACACCACACCCAACGCCACTTGCATATAAGGTTTGGCGAAATCCACCACTTCTTTGCGCGCTGGGGTAACGGTGAAATTGGCGAGAATAATATCCACTTTGTTCGATTGCAAATATTCCACGCGGTTTGCGGCTTCCACCAAAACATATTGCACTTTGTTTTCATCACCTAGCAAATCTTTACCAATGGCTTTTGCAATTTCTACGTCAAAACCTTGGCTTTTGCCCTGGTTATCCACATAGCCAAAAGGCGGTTTATCGCTAAAAACGCCAATGCGCACGCTATCGGCCTTTTGTAGCTCGTGCAGACGATTTTGCACGCTATTGCTTTCGTTGTCATTGCACGCCGTTAGGCTCACAGCAAGCAGGGTAGTCGCAAAAAGTGCGGTGATTTTTTTAAATGTTTTCTTCATAGTCTATTCCTCTTGGTTCATAGTTTAAGATGTTTAAGAATGTTTTTGCCCGATCGGAATTCGGGTTGGTAAAAAAGCGATCTGGCGTGTTTTCCTCCACGATTTTTCCTGCGTCCATAAAAATAATGCGATCTGCCACTTGGCGCGCAAAGGCCATTTCGTGGGTTACAATCAGCATTGTCATTCCCTCTTTGGCAAGCTCTAAAATCACATCTAGCACTTCGCGCACCATTTCGGGATCAAGGGCTGCGGTAACTTCATCAAACAGCATAATTTCTGGGTTCATACACAAAGAGCGAACAATGGCGATACGCTGTTTTTGGCCGCCTGAAAGCTCGCGCGGATAGGCATTTTTGCGATCCAGTAAGCCCACACGTTTAAGTAATTCATCGGCTTGCTTTTCCACTTCCGCACGGGAACGCTTTTGCACTTTCATTGGGCCGAGCAAAATATTGTCGATCACCGAAAGATGCGAAAATAATTCATAGCTTTGAAAAACCATTCCAATATGTTGGCGCGCTTGTACCCAAGGCACTTGCTTGCC
Organism: Avibacterium volantium; assembly: GCF_900635775.1. Taxonomy (NCBI): domain Bacteria; kingdom Pseudomonadati; phylum Pseudomonadota; class Gammaproteobacteria; order Pasteurellales; family Pasteurellaceae; genus Avibacterium; species Avibacterium volantium. The sequence goes on from NZ_LR134167.1 coordinate 293,115, forward strand.
TAACACGCCTTGATCTTGCAAAACGATTTCACCACCTTGAATGGATTCCAGCCCGTTAATGCAACGCAACAAGGTGCTTTTTCCGCAGCCTGAAGGCCCAAGCAACACCACCACTTCGCCCTTTTTTATAGCTAAATCAATGCCTTGAAGTGCGGTGGTTTTTTCGTATTTTTTTACCAGTTGGTTAATTTCTAATAGTGCCATTTTGATTTCCTTTTATTGCTCCCAACGATTTTCCACATAGCGAGAAAAAATGGACAAGGGATAACAAATTGCGAAATATAAAAGAAAAATAAGTCCATAAATCCAAAATGCCGCGGAAGGATCGGTAAATAACGATGTTTCAATAATTTGTTGCCCTACTTTCACCACTTCTAGCACGCCAATTAACATTGCCAATGAGCTGGTTTTAATCATTCGGGTAAATAAATTAATCGCACTTGGCGTAACTCGCTTTAAACTTTGTGGCAGTAACACATATAAAAAGGTTTGTGTGCTATTTAATCCCAAGGCATAAGCAGATTCCCGTTGATGTTTTTCAATGGAATTCAATGCACTGCGCATTAAATCGCCCATTTCAGCCGTCCCCCAAAAAATAAAGACGAAAATACATACTGCAATGCCGTTTAAATGAATATTCAACCACTTAGCCAAGCCAAAATAGGCAATAAATAACCACACTAATAAAGGAATAATTCGCACCATTTCTAAATATAAACGACAAATCCCTTGGATTATTTTATTTCGGCTAGTCATAACAATGCCAAGCAATATCCCTAACAGACAAGAGAATAATACGGAAATAAATGCAATTTCAGCCGTAACCGCTAAGCCATTTAATAATCGTTGTAGATTATTTCCTTCTAATAAAATAGCTAATCCCATTATTAAACGCTCCCATATTTCGCATAACGGCTACGTTTCTCTAAATAATGAATAAGAAACGAAACTGGCAATAAAATAATGAGATAAAACACTACCAATAAAAATAATGCCTCGTTAGTTTTATAATCTAGGCCAATTAATTCTTTCGCCATAAACATTAATTCCGCAATAGCAATCGCACTGGCGATAGAGGTTTCTTTCATTAAAAATAGACAATTTGCACCAATGGCTGGCAGGGAAAGGCTCAAGGCTTGTGGCGCAATCACATAAATAAAGGCTTGTGTGGGCGTTAATCCTAAGCTCAGGGCTGATTCCACTTGCCCTTTTGACACACTTTCAATCCCAGCTCGAATCGCCTCAGCCATATAACTTCCCCCAAGAAAACTTAAGCCAATAATGGCGCAAGTAAACCCATCTAACTTAATCCCCAATTTAGACAAACCAAAATAGAGAAAGAAAAGTTGGATCAACAAAGGCGTATTGCGAGAAAGTTCAATATAGGCTTTGGCGAGCGAATTAAAAAAACGAATGTGGTAACTCGTTGCCACGGCACAAAAAAGCCCAATAATGAGAGAAAACACAATACTCCAAAACGAGAGTTGCAAAATAATAATACTGGCATCAATAAATTTGGGGATATTGTCAAAGACATACTGCCAATTCATTTTCCTTCCCTGTTGAAGTCATAAACTGGCAATCATTCTAAATAACAGAATAGTAGATTGAAAAAGAATAAAAATTTATTGGTTAGATGATTTGGTTATATTAAAACAAAAAGTGCGGTCAAAAATTGATCTGCCCCCAAAAAGTTAGACTATATTCTAATTTAATTCAAGGACTGAGTTCTGTATTCCACAGGGCTTAGTCCTTTGAGCTTCACTTGAATACGCTCATTGTTGTAGTAATGAATGTACTCGTGAATCACTTTTTCAAGCTGTTCAAAGGTTTCAAACCGCTTGCCAAAGTAACATTCCGTCTTCAATCGCCCGAAAAAGCTTTCCATCGCACCATTATCAAGGCAATTACCTTTTCTCGACATACTTTGCTTAATACCGTGTTTTTTCAATATCTCCTGATAACCCATCATTTGATACTGCCATCCTTGGTCGGAATGCAGTATCGGTTTTTCCCCCGCTAATCGGTTCACCGCCTGGGTCAACATTCTGGTTATCTGCTCAAAATTCGGACTTCTCGCCACATCATAAGCAATAATTTCGTTATTAAACAAGTCTTTAATCGGTGATAAATACACTTTGCCTTCCGCACATTTGAACTCGGTGATATCCGTTACCCACTTCTCATTCGGCATCGTTGCCGTAAAATCCCGTTGCAACAGATTATCGGCAATTTGCCCCACTTTGCCTTGGTAAGAACGATATTTTCTCTGCTTACTTTTTCCTTTTAACCCCAAACGTTGCATTATCGCTTGCACCCTTTTGTGGTTGATAATTAAGTATTTCCTTAATTCCAAGGTAATTCGACGATAACCATAATTTTCGTCATTTTTGCGATAAATTTCCTCTATTTTCTGTGAAATCGCTACATTTTTATCCGACTTTGGCTTGAGATGATAAAAGAACGAACTGCGTGCCAATCCGATTAGCCTGAGTAACAATTCCAACGGGAAACGCGAGCGTAAGGCATTTACGATGACGGCTTTTTCTGCATTTTTTGTTGGTTGAGTTCCTGCAACTTTTTTAGCATTGTATTCTCCGCTTCTAATTCCAAAATTCGGTAACGCAAGCGTTCTTCTTCTGTTTTGGGCGTTGGTGGCATTTTAGGTGAGTTGAGTTTCATACTTGGACGACCTTTAGGTTTGAGTAATAACCCATCTATACCTTGTTTTTCAAAGCGTTGCAACCATTGACTAATTATCCCTGAACTGGGAATATCAAAGCGAAAGCAGGCGGCTTCAGCGGAGCACTGGCCTTTTTTGATAGCTTGAATAACCTTTAATTTAAACTCAACAGAATAATATCGTTTTTTACCTAACACAGCTAATCCATTGATTCCATTATGATTAAATTTCGCAATCCAACGTGCTAACGTTCTTTGGGGAAGCTGAAAATACTGGCGAGTAAGCGAACGGTTTTTTCCATTTTGATGATAAAAGTCGAGCACTTGTTGTTTGAAACGTTGAGTATATTTAGTCATAAAAAATCTGCACCTTAATCAGTTGGTTGTTTAGTCCAACTTTTGGGGTGCAGATCAAATTGAGAGCATTTTTCTTATCCCAACAACCCCAAAACCTGTTCAGGAATCACTTTCGGTGTAGGGATAAAAATTTGTTTATGGCGGTTAAGTTCGCCTTTTTCGATGAGAATACTGCTTTTTGGCACTTTAAAGGTTTTGCTTAAGAATTTAAGCAAATGGGCGTTGGCTTGGCCATCAATAGGTGGGGCGGTGATGGTGATTTTTAGCTCGTTGTCGTGCAAGCCAACGATTTGATCTTTACTGGCTTTCGGTTGCAGAAAAATCCGCAACCGAAGTCCTTGTGTGCTTTGCTCGATCGCATTCATTAGGCAAATTGCCATAAGATAGGCGCAATGTCGTACATTACACGGTTGGCGTAAAATAACAGAAACGCCAATAACATCGGGGAGAAATCAATCATTCCCGTGTTCGGTAAAATACGGCGAATCGGGTTGAGCAACGGTTGTGTGAGCTGATAAAGGGTATATTGCAACGGATTTTGCCCACGGTTAAACCAGCTTAAAATGGCTTGGAAAAACAACACATAAATCACCGCTTCACCCATAGTGCGCAAGGTATGCAATAACCCGATGTAAAGATAAAGCAAGGGATTTGCCGCCACTTGCGCTGATCCTAATAAATCTAACAAAGGATATTTTGCCACGCCTAATGCCACACATAACGCCAATGCTGCGGTATTTAAGCCTTTCACCGTAGGTAAAAATTTTTGCAATGGCGCAAGCACAGGTTGGGTGAATTTCACCAAAGTTTGCGAAAAAGGATTATAAAAATCCACGCGGCTATATTGAAACCACGCACGCAAAATTAGCACGAAACTAAAAACATTAATTAGGGTATAAACTAAAAATTGAAGGGAATTTAAGCCCATTATTTTCTCCTTAAAAATTACAACCAGCCTTTACGTTTAAAATAAATATAAGGCGTAAGCGCTGCAACGATCATCAAACCAATCGCCATAGGATAGCCATATTTTAAATGCAATTCTGGCATAAATTCAAAGTTCATTCCGTAGGTGGACGCCACCAAGGTTGCAGGCAGGAACATCACCGATACTACGGAGAAAAATTTCATAATTTTATTCTGCTCAATATTGATATAACCCATTGCCGCTTGCATTAAGAAATTCACTTTTTGGAATAAGGATTCATTATGCGGTTGCAGAGATTCAATATCGCGTAAAATATCGCGCGCTTGCTCTAACTGATTGGCAGGCAGACGGGTTTTGCGTACCAAAAAGCTCAATGCACGTTGCGTATCCATCAAACATAAACGCACTTTGGAACTGGCATCTTCTTGCTCTGTGAGTGTAGCAAGCGCTTTATCAAAGGCTTCGCCCTGCTTGCCTTCCAAAATAACGTGACTTAATTTTTCCAAATCTGCGTAAGCATTTTCGATTACATCGGCGAGTTGCTCGATTTTGGTTTCAAATAAATCTAACAGCACTTCATAGGCGTTACATTCCACCAATCGTTGGCTACGCGAACGCATTCGATAAAGGCGAAACGCTGGCAATTCACGATCACGCAGGGTGAACAAACGCCCATCACGCAAGGTAAACGCCACGCTGGCAATGTCGGCATAATCATTTTCATCTTCACAATAGAAAAAAGAGTGCAAATGCAAGCCATCTTCGTCTTCAAAGAAACGCGCGGACGCTTCAATATCTTCCAATTCTAAGAAAGATGCCAAACTTTGCCCTAAGCCCTGTTGCAACATTTCACGTTCTTCGCTTGATGGCTCAAGCAAATCAATCCAAATGGCGGCGTTGAGATTCTCATCACCCTCATCTAGCCGAATTAAACGCGCATTTTCCAGTGCAAAAGCATTAATCATTTTGTCATACTCCTTGAGGGATTATGAACAAACCCGATGAACAAAAGAAAACTAAATAATCAGCACAAAAGTGCGGTGCAAAATTTTCGATTATTTAATTAAAGATACCTAATAATTGAGGTAATGAAACTTACCTGCGAAATCTCGCCGATAAGTGGAGGACGAGATTTAGATCAACGATAAATTGGGTATCGACTATGACTGTCCAAAGTGTGTGTCCTCTTGTTGCTAAATCGTGCGGAATGTTACGCTTCAATGGGGTATTCGTCAAGAGGAGCTGTGGGAAAAGAAAGCGATAAAAAGTGCGGTGCAAAAATTCTGATTTTTTTCACCACACTTAAAAGAAAGGCTATTTCACTACCGTGATTGTCCATTTCGCATCGCCAATTTGGTCAAAATGGGTCACTTCATAGCCTTCTTCTGCCGCCCAGTTGGGAATGGTCTCTGTGGCTTGCGTGCAATCAAATTCAATTTCGATGCCATCACCTGCGTTCAATTTTGCCATTGCTGCTTTTGCTTCTTCTAATGGGAATGGGCAGACTAGCCCCGCGGTTTCTAATTTTACGATCATCTTAATTTCCTTCTATGTGAATAAATCTTATGCTGCAGCGTTCGCTAACGCCAATCTGCGCGGACGAATAAATAAAACGTGTGCCATTGTCCATACTCCAAGAATCGTGAAAGCAAGGGCAATCCAGCCTTTAGAACTCATCACTGCTGTGGCTGTTAAACCGTTTCCAATGGTGCAACCGCCTGCCAATGATGCCCCCACGCCCATCGTAAATCCACCAACGACACTGTGGTAAAGGGTTTTCGTGTCGGGTAAGCGCCATCTAAATTCACGGCTACCTTTCGCGGCAAGATAAGAACCAATAAAAATCCCGATCACCAAAAACACACCCCAATTTAACCGCTTTTCATCGCCTGTTACTAAAAAATGGATAAGATTTGCAGAAGGTGTTGTGATCCCCAAGCCACCAGCGCGCCCCGTGCTTTCACTGGCAGGCCAAGCAACCAGTGCAATAATGCCAATAGCCAGCGCGGCGACAAAAGGGTGATAGCGCTTTTCAAACAACCAATGGCGTAACCCTTGATATTTTTGCGGCAATGTTGCCACTTTATTTTTAGGGCGTTTGCTCAATGTTTGGTATAAACCAAATACTACGGCGATTGCCAATAAGCCAACCAACCACCACACGGAGATCCCTAGTTGGGCTGCAAGATTATCATTCATTCTGGTATAGCTAGTTACCGTGTTTTTGAACTCCACCAACACACCATATTTCATCATTGCGGCACTTAGCATATACATTGCCAACGCCAACCAACTTCCGATCAATCCCTCACCTGCACGATACCACGTGCCTGTTGCGCAACCACTGGCTAACACAATACCGATACCAAAAAGATAAGAACCCAAAATTGTGCCAACCAAAGAAAATTCCTTATAAGGTGAAGAAACATAACCTAGCTGTACCAGTGTCAATACTCCCACGCTTTGAATTAAAATAGCCAGTAAAAAGGCATAAAACATTTTGTTATTTTTCGCTGTGTACATATCACGAAACCCACCCGTCATACAAAAACGGGTACGCTGTAGCACAAAACCAAAAATCACACCGAGAACACCGCCTGAAATTATTGTCCAAACCATAAATTTCTCCTCTAACGTACTGATTAAGTGCGGTTATTATGCGAGAGATTTTTTATAGCTATCCAATAATTAATTGAAAGGATATATTTCTTTTGGTTATAAAGAGAAGGTGTGCAAAATTTTGCTATAGAAAAGAAAAATGAAAAAAGATTGGTAGAGAAAGGGGGATTACCCCTCTCCCCCACTCGGTTTACGGCGTTTGCCGATGTTTTTTGTGTCTTTATGGCGGAGTTTAGTTTTTTTCTGCTGTTCTGATTTTTTCTTTTCTGCCCGCTTTTGTTTAATGCGCGCTTTTTGTTT